>NZ_VXKO01000006.1:0-90562 GCF_008711475.1 Francisella sp. SYW-2
TTGTGCCAATTGAATATTTCAGATAGACTTCCTCTTAGCTGATTAAAGTACTTTTTCATCTTTCGCAAATAATGAATATATAAGGCTTTAATCAGTCCTTTCAATATTTTTTATCGTGTACAGAGGCAAATTGTGCTTCACCATTCATCTTTGCCATATTCTCCAGTATAATTAACTAATTGATAATCTAAAGTATAGATAATGGCTACTAAGAAACAACAAAGTTGGACTTTTCTGACTAACCATTCACACGTGTTATGTCTCATTAATAGTAACCCAAACATAACTATTAGAGATATGGCTATCAAGGTTGGGATCACTGAAAGAGCAGTCCTAAATATTCTAAGTGACCTAACCGAGACAGCCTATTTAAAAGTAAAAAAAGTTGGCAGAAATAACCATTACAGTATCAATAAAGACAAAAACCTTCGCCATCCTATCGAAAATCATTGCACTATTGATGATTTTCTGAAGCCTTTATCAAAAAAAATTTCTTAATATTATTTAACTCCACTAATTCTATCTGGAAAGTATCTTTGTAAAATGTAGTGCAAAATACCCATTAGAGCATGAGCATAGATATATATCTCAACAGGATCAACTAGTGTTTTATGAATAGCTTTTAAATTATCAATATATGCTGACTGATAGTTCCAAGCTGTGAACCAAAAAAATCCTGTAACCCATGCCAGAGTTAAAGCTAATAAACCTAAACCTTGGACTATGGCAGCAAGACTACCACTACGAGCATTAGGTAATTTAAACTTTCTTAACTCTAGTAGATCTTCTTTAAGCGCTGAGAAATCACCATACAAATATGGAAAATAGTATCTCATACCTCTTTTGTCTAATGACATAATAAGCAATAGTACGCTTAACACAGCTAACCCTAGCCCACTAAGCATATGAATATATGCCCATGAGTTAAGTCCATATTTAGTATGCACAAAATTACTATTTATAATCTGAAACAAAACAGCAATACCTACTACAATATGTAAAATACGATAATTCTTGTCTTGTGACTGACCAAGATACTGCCAAAAAGACTTTATAAAAAAATATTCTTTAAAAATCTTCATTTTTCCTACTCACCATCACCCATAGCATTTTCAACTAAATTATTATCAAGCTCTTTTTTAGGCTTTATGTTAGATATTACTTTTAGCTTTTCAACTTGACCAATTAAGTTTCCACGGCCTGTTTTTAACTTATTAAAAGCATTCTCATAAGATTTATTAGCATCATTTATAGATTTACCAACCTTTTCTAGATCCTCTACAAAACCGACAAACTTCTTATACAACTCTTCCGCTCTACTATAAATGTCTGTAATGCTTTGAGCTTGCTTCTCATAACGCCAAGTATTTTCAACAGCTCGTAATGCTACTAATAAAGTTGTAGGACTAACTAAGATGATCTTTTGTTTAAATGCTTCATCATAAAGATTAGTATCGTTATCTAATGCTAATAGCAAAGCCCCTTCTACAGGTATAAACATAAATATAAAATCTAATGAATTTATACCTTTTAAATTTTCATAATTTTTATTAGAAAGACCTCTAATATGCTCTCTAATAGAGCGAATATGGGCTTTTAAATGATTTTGTTTTTGCTCATCATCTGCAGCCATATAATCATTGTACGCAAATAACGAAGTCTTGGCATCTATAATAATATCTCTATTATCAGGCAATTTGACAACCACATCAGGACGATATGCTTTGCCCTCATCATCAGTAGTATGTTTTTCTCTGAAGTACTCAAAGCCTTCTCTTAGTCCAGACTTTTCAAGAACATTCTCAAGTACCATCTCACCCCAGATACCTTGTTGCTTTGTACTACTTCTAAGAGCATTTGTCAGATTATGAGCTTCAACAGTCATTTTTTGGTTTAACTCTTTAAGAGTTTTCAACTCATTTTGTAGAACCCCTCTAGCTGTAGATTCCTTATCATAGACATCTTCCACTTTTTGCTTAAAATCTTTAAGTTGCTCGCGTACAGGATTTAAAACACTACTTAAGCTTTCTTGATTACGCTCACTAAGCTTTTTTGAATTATCTTCAAAGATTTTAGTAGCTAGATTTTCAAATTCAGTTTTTAACTTAGTCTCACTATTTTGTATAAGCTCTAATTTATCTTGCATCGCATTATTCTGCTCTTTAAGCTGAGTTTCAAGCATTGATACTTGCGATTTGTAGTTTTTTATTTCTTCAATACAGCTATACGTTTTTTCTCTTTCTTCTTTAAGCTCCTGCTTAAGCTCATCTACACGAAGATTATTATCTTGTTTTAACTCTAAATTCTTTTGCTTTTCTTGATCTAAAAGTGTATCAAGAGTTAATTCTTTGCTACGCAAAGACAACAATTCTTGCTGTACTAAATTTTTGTAATCATCAAATTGAGCACGAATATGCTTTGCTTCTTTAGATTTTTTATTAAGATTAAAAAACAGCACTATGCCACAGATGACTAATAGCACTATCAATGCTATAGCTAATATCATTTTAGATTCCTTAGATTATTTATTTTTTGATCTTATAGACCCTTGAAGAGCCTTACGAATTGCCTCAGCAGCTGTTGTTGATTCTCCAATAGTACCACGAATCATTTTCTCTGCGTCTTTTTGTTTATAACCAAGAGCTAAAAGAGCATCTACTGATTCACCAAAAATTGAGTTTGAAATAGCAGCTGGAGTTTCGCTCTGTTGAGCACTACTTGTATTCGAATTTGTAGATGTATCAGATGATTGACTATAAATTTCATTTGCCATTTTCAATAGCTTATCATAAATCTCAACAACTAGACGTTCTGCGGTTTTTTTACCAATACCAGGTACAGTAGCTAATAATCCATAATCTTTATTTTCAATACAATGCAGAAGTGTCGTAGAATCCATACCAGATAATATTGCAATAGCGGTTCTAGCACCTATACCACTTACTTTTATTAGCTCTTGAAAAACTTTTTTATCAACTTTTGATTTAAAACCATATAACTGTTGAGCATCCTCACGAACTACAAAATGAGTATAAAGACTAATTTGGCTATTCAGCTCTCCTAAAGAATAAAACGTAGTCATTGGTACAAAAACCTCATAACCAAGACCATTTACGTCTATAAGTAAAGCTGTTGGATCTTTTTCGATTAAAGTTCCTTTAATAAAACTAATCATTGTCAGTTCCTTAGCACTTTTGAATTGTATTTAACTTCAAACTAACCATAAGTGCAACTAAGAATGCAACTGGTAGGGTCATAAGAGCAACAGAAATATCTAAATCAAAACTATTCACCAAAACTCCAACGACTAAAGGAACAACAAATCCTGAAAGCATAACAGCTGTATTGTTTATACCAAAAAATATCGACTTTGGTTTCTCTGCTCTATAATTAGCAATTACTGTAAAAGATAACGTCTGACCTGCTGCTGCACATCCTATCAAAAATAATACTATCATGCTCATTAGGTGATTTAACTGTACAAACAATAATACACAAACACAGACAAATCCTAGTAGAGATACCACGAACAACATATTAATTCTATTTTTAAACTTGTCATATAAAAACCCAAAAAATGGACTACCAATACCCAATCCTAACCATAAAAATGCAACAGAATATGATGCCTGAGTTGCAGTAAAACCTTTAGTTTCTAGCAAACTTACTCCCCATATAGCTCCTAAAGTAGGTATGGAACAGTAAATAAAGAAAGCATAAACGTATATAGTAATTAGATTCTTATTTAAAAGATTACCTTTAATTTCGCTATTTACTTCTTGTTTACTTAGAGTTTCAGCAGCTTTAGCGCCCTCTTTGACAAAAATTAAAATTAGAGCGGCCAAAAAAATTCCAATAATAGCAGATATTAATATTACTAATCTCCAACTATCTAAATAGCTAACAAAAAACAATAATGGCCCACCAGCTAAAATTGGACCAAGAGTTCCAAGTATCTGAGTAGAGCCTGACAGAATTCCCATATATCTAACAGGGAACCATTGTGTTGAAATTATCAACAATCCTAAAAAACCAAACGCAGCACCAATACCCATTAAACATCTAGCAAAGATTGCAACATATATACTAGATGTAAGAGAAAATAATAAAGCACCTAAAGCACATGCAATAGTAGCAAAGAATAATGATTTTTTTATACCATATTTATCAAATATAAATCCTACTGGAACTTGCAAGGCAGAATAACAAAGATAAAAAGCTCCACCAAATAATGAAAAACTAAACGCTGTTGCTTGAAAACTATCAATAATCTCCTGATGTAATGAATTTGGTAATACTCTTAGGAAAAACTCATAAAAGAAAAATGTTGCACCAATAAGCCAAACTGTACAAGCTCTAAAATAGTATTTTGAATTCATTTTATAAAACTGATTATCATCTTAATAACGCCATTATAAGCACTGAAGACTATATAAACAAATATTTTATCAATCTATTAGCTATAAAAAGATCTTTTGATTTTGCTTGACCCATTTTTTAGTTTTTTCAGGTACTTTCTTATGATTAAACATTTGTTCAAAAAAGTTTAGTTTTAAACTATCTTCATTGCCAAAGACTTCATCTAATAGCTGTCCAAACTGCTCTGCTACAAGACTACCTTTTTAGTCTCAAGACTAATAAATATGCTTCTTAATCTAGCTCAAAAGTAAGCTTCCGTAGTTTTATCTATCCAATTAATGACTTTTTCAGTATAAATTCTATAATCATTTATATTACGTGCAGGAACTAACAAGCCTAAGCTATCATAATGATGTAAAGTCTTAACAGATACTCCTGTTAATTTACTAATTTCTTTTGTATACCACCGCATAAAAAACCTTTTACTTTTTGATATGTTGGAATATTAAGGTATTACCCAAGCAACTATTTTTTATACTATTTGATTCTTTTATGTACAACTCGACTAGCTCCAGCGATTCTAGCTAGAGATTTACTACTATGATAGTGACATATTGCTATAGCTAAAGCATCTGCTGCATCTTCTTGTGGTTTTTTACTTAAGCCTAATATTGACTGTATCATGTGTTGGACTTGAGACTTAGCTGCTCCACCTGTTCCAACTACGGCTTGTTTAACTTGCTTAGCTGAGTATTCTGATACTTCAAGGTTATTAATAGCAAGAGTGCACATTGCTACACCTCGAGCTTGTCCAAGCTTAAGTGCTGCACCAGGATTTTGAAACATGAATATCTGCTCAATAGCAGATTCATCTGGAGCATAAATGTTTATAACTTCTGTGATACCATCGGCGATTTGTTTGAGCCTTTTAGCAGTACCGGTTTCCGTAATACGAATGCAGCCACTTGCCACATAGTATACTTTGTTATCTTGTATCTTTATAACTCCAAAGCCTGTTATTCTTGAACCAGGATCTATTCCTAGGATTACCATTTATAGATTTTTGTTGGACAAACTTAGAAGAATTTTATTATAGATAATTCTCAATAGATAGAAGCTTTTATAAATTATGTATAATATTTTAGAATAAAAACCATAATGTATTACTATAGAATATTTAGCCTAATTGCTCCATAATCTCTTGAGTGAAGTTGGCATTAGAGTATACATTCTGCACATCATCAAGATCTTCTAACTTATCAATTAGATTGATAACTTTCTCAGCCACTTCAATTTCCATATCAGCCTTTGTTTCAGCATCAAAAGTTACTTCAGCACTTTCAGATTCAAATCCTTTTTCTACCAATGCTTCTTGCACATCTGAGAAGTCATTAGGTGCTGTAAAAACATCAATACTTCCATCTTCATGAGTAATAATATCTTCTGCACCAGCTTCAAGAGCCACTTCCATAAGAGCATCTTCGTCAACTCCTGGAGCAAAAGAGATGATACCCTTTTTTGTAAACATATACGCAACTGAACCATCAGTGCCTAAATTACCACCACTTTTTGTAAACGCATGACGAACCTCACCAACTGTACGATTACGATTATCAGTCATACAGTCTACTATTATAGCAACTCCACCAGGTCCGTAGCCTTCATAGCGCACTTCTTCAACATTAGCGCCATCATCTCCACCAGCTCCCTTTAGTATAGCTCTTTCAACAGTGTCTTTACTCATATTATTTGCAAAAGCTGTTGCTATAGCCGCTCTCAAACGTGGATTAGCATCTTTATCGCCCCCACCTAATCTTGCAGCAACAGTTATTTCTCGGATAAGCTTTGTGAAAATTTTTCCTCTTTTAGCATCTTCTTTAGCTTTTTTATGCTTAATATTAGCCCATTTACTATGACCTGCCATTTTTACACCTATTTTAATTTATATATAACTAACCACTTTTTCTACTAATTTATCAATACCTTGAGATGCTTCTAAAATATTTTTAGCACACATATACGCTGGAGTTGATACAACTTTTACAGACTCATCAACACATATATCTGTTGCATCCATAATAACAGCTTCTGCACCTTTTTTCTCTAAGATTGCTGATGTATTATCATCTGTTCCTACGGTTGCTTTTGTACCTTCTGGATAAACTAAAGGTATCATCAAAGGAGCAATACAGATATAACCTGCTGGCTTATCAGCTAGATAAAATGCTCTTGCAAAGGTTAATACATCTTCATCCATCTGATAGCTTTCATCACCCACAAATGCAAAATCCATAATATTTTTAGCAGCTCCAAAACCACCTGGGAAAATTACTGCATCATACTCATCACTATCTGCATCTGCAATATCAATAACATTGCCTCTAGTAATTCGTGCTGACTCTTCTAAAATATTACGCGGAGATGCCTTATTATCTACATTTTGATGCAAATGATTAATAACATGCTTTTGATTTTTATTAAGAGCAACTCCCTGCCACTCTACACCTTGTTTTTCTAAAGCTAATATAGTTAAAACAGTTTCTTGTATCTCTGAACCATCTAGATAGCCACAACCAGATAACACTACCGCTATTTTTGACATTTTAAACTCACCTTTACGTTTTTATTTACAAATCTAGATTATTTCTTTTGAAAACTCTATCAGCTCTATAACTTGATCTAACCATTGGGCCAGAGGCAACTTCTAAAAATCCTTTTTCAAGACCAATTTTACGATATTCTTCAAACTGCTGAGGAGTTACAAACCTCTCCACACTTAGATGATGCTTTGTCGGCTGCATATACTGACCAAGAGTTATTATATCCACTCCAACACTTCGAGCATCATCCATTGTCTTATAAATTTCTTCATCGGTTTCACCAAGGCCAACCATAATACTAGTTTTAGTTAGTACACTAGGTGCTTTTTCTTTGACATATCTCAAAAATTCTAGTGTTTGCCAATATCCAGCTCTAGGATCACGTACAGGATGCGTCAAACGTTCTACAGTCTCTATATTTTGAGCTATTACATCAACTTTTGTATTAATGATTTTATCAACATTCTGTTTAACTCCCGCAAAATCAGGAGTCAAAGCCTCAACTTTTATATTCTCATCTAGTTTCTTGATAGCTGTTATTGTATCAGCATAATGTCCAGCTCCACCATCCTCTAAATCATCACGATCCACGGATGTTAATACAACATACTCTAGATTCATAAGTTTAACACTTTCTGCTGTATTCTGAGGTTCTTCTTTATCTAGCCAACCTTTTGGGTTACCCGTATCAACAGAACAAAACTTACATGCTCTGGTACACACTGCTCCCATTAGCATAATTGTAGCTGTTCCATGAGACCAACACTCATTAATATTTGGACACTTTGCTTCTTCACAAACAGTTGCTAATTTATGTTTTTTGGTTATAGACTTAACTTTCAAATACTCTTTCGAATCTTGCTTCTTTACCTTTAACCATTCTGGTTTGCGTATATGTACAGAATTTTCTTTTTTGTTTCTAATGCCATCTTTGACAGCGTGGAAACCATGGTCTGTAGTATATTTTGTACCACTCTCAACTTTCACTTTTATACTAGATATTTCTTTCATATAATTATTGAAACTTTTATAAATCCGTAATTTTGACTACATTATAAAATATAAACTCCTATTTATAAATATTTACTTTAAGATTATATTCTCAACAAAAATAACTTATCCAATATCCAAAAATCATTTCGCCTATAAATTTGCAGATGATGCTAAAAACATTTAAACTTAATCCGTAAATTATAAATAATGAGGAAAATGTCATGCTATCACAAAAATTATTAGATGCTCTAAATGATCAATTTAATTATGAACTTGAATCAGCTAATCTTTATCTAGCGATGGCTGGATATACTGAAGATTTAGGCCTTGGTGGTTTTACTAATTGGTTTATGGCGCAGTATGAAGAAGAGCTTTTCCATGCTAAAAAAATTATGAAATTCATAAACGACAAAAATGGTCGCATAGAAGTTAAATCTGTCTCTGCTCCTCAGAATCATTTCAACTCATTGCTTGAGGCTTTTGAAGCAACTCTTGAGCACGAGCAAGAAGTTACTAATAGATTTTATAGCTTGATGGATATAGCACTAGAAGAAAGAGAACATGCTACTAAGAGTTTCTTACAGTGGTTCATTGACGAACAGGTTGAAGAAGAAGCTACTGTTAACGATATGATAAACAAAATTAAGCTAGTTAAAGATGGTGGTTTATACATGTTAGACCAAGAAGCTGCTAAAAGAAGCTTTAGCGCTCCTGACTTAGGCTAATACTTACACAAAATCTATTTTCCTTCTTTTCATAAATCTTATCAAAAAATATGCAAGTACAAGTATAAATATTCCTATAGACATAACACTAATACTTGTATCAAAAAAATAAGTCTGATACAAACTAGCACTCTCTACTGTGCTGATTCCATCTTCTGGAAGAGCAACAACTTGGTTTAATAATCCTGTAATAGAATTTGCCATAGAAGCAGATATATACCATGCACCCATAGCAAAACCTATAGTCTTACCATCACAATAAATACCTATCATGCTAAGGCCAATCGCACTTACAAACAGCTCTGATATGGAAATCAAAATATATGATAAAGTAATATAGTTACCACTTATGATCCCATTATTATCATGAGAGAAGCCATAATACATTACAAATAAACCAATAGCAGCTAACAAGACTCCTACTGCAAATTGGTAAGGTATATAAAATCTCGGTAACAATGGATATATTCTTATAAGTAGCATCCCACCAAATATTATCAAAATTGGATTAACCATTTGATAGCTTGCTGGATTGACACTAAAGCCAAACATTAAAAGATCAGAATTATTCTTTGCGGCCATTACAAGAGTAGATTCCATCTGATTATAGATAACAAAAAATACTACAGCTACAATTATTAATATCAAACCTACTATTTGCTTAATCCGTACATCTTCTTTTAAGAAAAAAATTGTTCTAAATAAAAATATCACTAAGCAAAGTATACTAATACCTGCAATTACAACATTTGCATAATCTGGGTAGTGATAACAAACTACTGTAAAAATATATACTATGGCTAAATACCCTAAAACGACCTTCTTAGTTATAATCGTCATTGGACTTTTGTCAGCTTCATCAACAACATTATCATAAATTTTATACCTATAAGAAAAGTTTGCTATAGCTATTAATTTACCAACAAAGACTATACCTAATACAGCTAGAGCACCAAATTGATATCCTATCAATGCGGGTGCTACTAAGTATGCTAACAAACTACCTAAATTAATAGATATATAAAACATAGTCATACCACTTTTTGCATGAACAGGATCTGTGCTATAGATTTTAGAAACCATTGCAGATGCAGTACCCATTGATAATGACCCACAGACTGGAACCAAAGCAAATGCAAAAATAAAAAATTCATTACTTACATGGACTATGAAACCACTTAAAAATACAGCTAAGTATGCAAAAGCTAATAGTAAACTACCCCAGAATATTGATCTTCTCAAACCAAGGTACCTATCAGCAATATATCCACCAAACATAATAATTGCATAATTCATTGCTTTATAAATACCCTGAAATGAGTAAGCATGACTCTCAGAAAAACCAATACCATAATCTAGTACAGACTTTGTCAAATACAAAATTAAAATAGCATTGAAACTGTAAGTGGCAAACTGACCCCAAAATGTTATAGCAGCAATTGTAAAGCTTTGTTTTGTTCTTAAATCTTTTAACATATAAGCTCTTTAGAAAATAGAATATTTTTATACTATTACGTATTTAATAAAAAAGAAATATAGAATTATAGCAAAGAACTTTCTATTAAATAAAAATAAAGATTTAATTTTATATATTAATCATAAATTATGATATCATCTAATGACTTTTAGATTAGTAACTTACCTGCTCTATCTGTAGATAATAATAACTAACCAGAAAACACTAAATAATTTATTATGACTATACTCAGAAATATATTTTTAATACTATTAACTCTAATTCTTACTAATTGTTCTGTAAATAGGAATCCCGTCCCAAAAGAATATGCTCAAAAAGCAAATATAAAGGACTATGAAACAGTTAGAGCTCACGGATATGGTAAAAATCAATTTTTCCAAAAAGATTTAGAGCAAAGTCTAGTAAAGTATTTATCAAGCCAAGATAACAACCCTAAAATAGATATTTTAGCTCTATCAGGAGGTGGTAGTGATGGTGCATTTAGTGCTGGTATTATCAATGGATGGTCCCAGTCTGGAAAAAGGCCTGAATTTTATTTAGTCACAGGCATAAGTACAGGGGCTTTAGTAGCTCCATTTGCTTTTTTAGGTGAAAAATATGATCAAAAATTAAAAGAAGCATTTACAACAATTTCAGCTAAAGATGTGTTTGAAATTGATCTCACTAATGCTGTATTAGGTAACTCTGCCTCTTTAGCATCAACCAAACCTCTTGAAAAACTAATTGAGAAATATATGACTCAAGAAGTTTTCGATGATATTATCAAGGCTCATAATGAAGGTAGAAGACTATATATTGGCACTACTAATATTGATAATCAAAGAGTCAATATCTGGAATATTGGAGAGATTGCAATCCAACCAGATAAAGAAAAATCTCTAGCACTTATCAGAAAGATATTACTAGCATCTGCATCTATACCTGTAGCGTTTCCTCCAGTAAAATTTGATGTCAAAGTAGACCATAAAGATTATGATGAATTACATGTTGATGGCGGTATGATGACAGAGGTGTTTTTATACGGTTTTAGTGTTGATTTTTCAGAGGCTTTAAACAAAATTAACTATCATGATGAAATTGATAAATCATTATATATAATTCGCAATAGCAAAATTCATAAAGATTATGTTCCTGTTGATCAAAGTTTTTTATCAATAGGAACTAAAGCTCTATTCACTTTAACTACATCTCAAGGTGTAGGTGATTTGTTCAGAATATATTACCTAAGCATGAAAGATGGTTTTAAATATAATTTCACATACATCCCATATAGTTACAATCCGATATCACAAGAACCATTTGATAATCTAGAAATGAATCAGTTATACGAATTAGGCTATAAAATGGGTAAAAGTCAAGACTACTGGAAACACTCTCCTGCCAATATAACTTTTTAATATCTATTAAAAATAATTATAATCACTAAAAATATCTCATATCAATAATGTTTTAAGACATTTATCTAATTGTGATAAATGATATAATTAGCCTCATAGATTTGAAAATACTAATAAAATATGAAAATATATCTTTACCATCACTGCCCGTATTGTATAAAAGTTAGACTAGTGGCAGATCTTAGCAAATTAGACTATGAGATGATAATCTTAGCGAATGATGATGAAAAATCTCATATAGACAGAATTGGCTCTAAGCAAGTTCCTTTTCTAGAGAAAGACGATGGTACTTTTATAATAGAAAGTGATGAAATATGTAAGTTTATAGCAAAAACTCAAAATTTTGACATAGCAGAATCAATGATTAATAGCTCTGTTAAAGAATTGGTTGCTCAATTAGCAGAACATTATCGTAGGATAGTATACCCTCGCATTCCTCATCACCCTCGTAATGAATGTGATTTCCCAACACAAAGTGCTAAAGAGTATTTTATAAACAAGAAATCTCAATACATTGGGGATTTTGATTCTTTACTTAAAAATCCTCCCTACGACTCAATTATAGCAATTAATAAAATCCTCAAAGAGATAGAACCTTTTGTCAAAATACCTTTCATCAATGGAGATAATTTTTCTTGGGATGATATAAATATTTTTCCAATATTCTTCATACTAACCATGGCCAGGGATTTACTTGAGGTTCCTGATAATATTAATAGTTACATAAAAAGTATAGAAACCAAAACAAATATAGAACTATATTAAAATGATTATATCCATAGAAGCAATAGATAAAATATTACCGCAAACACAGTGCCAAAAATGTACTTATGATGACTGCTATAGTTATGCTAAGGCTATTACGAATGGCGAAAATCATAATAAGTGTATAACTGGTGGAGAAAAGACTTTAAAAGAATTATCTAAACTTTTAAACAAACCTGAGATACCACTTGATGGCTCACTTGGTCAACACAAACCTCGTGCTGTAGCAAAGATTGATGAGTCTATGTGTATTGGTTGTGAGAAATGTTTACTTGCATGTCCTGTTGATGCTATTGTTGGTTCAAAAAAACTGATGCACACTATAATTGAGTCAGAATGTACTGGTTGCGAACTTTGTATTGAACCATGTCCTATGGATTGTATATCTCTAGTTGATTTAGCTACAGATATGCAACCTGATAATCTTGATGAGAAACAATATACTCACCAAAAGAATCATTTCAAAGATAGATATGAGTACCACAAATATAGAGTAAGTCAAACAAAAGCCAAGCAAAGAGCTGTCTATAAAAATATTGCTACTGCTCAAGAAATAGATAAAAAGGCTTATATTGCAGCTTCATTAGCAAAATATAAAAATAGAAAAAAATCTACACCAAATAATGAATAGACAGAAAAGAATCCAAATTTTTGAAACTTGGAAACAAAATGATCCTAGTCCAACAACTGAGTTAGAATATTCATCAAATTTTGAACTATTAATTGCGGTTATTTTATCAGCTCAAGCTACTGATGTCAGTGTGAATAAGGCAACACAAGTTTTATATAAAATAGCTAATACTCCAGAGCAAATATACTCTCTTGGAGAACAAAAGCTAGCCCAATATATTAAATCTATTGGATTATATAAAACTAAAGCAAAAAACGTAATCACAACATGTAAAGATTTAATCGAAAAATTTGATAGCCAAGTTCCTGATAACTTCGATGATCTAATATCTCTAGCGGGTGTCGGTAGAAAAACTGCAAATGTAGTTCTTAACACAGCATTTAATCAACCAACTATGGCGGTTGATACTCATATTTTTAGACTTGCAAATCGTATACCGTTAGCCAAAGGTAAAAATGTCAATGAAGTTGAAAAAAAACTCTTACGTGTAATTCCTAAAGAGTATCTTCAAGATGCACATCACTGGATAATACTACATGGTAGATATATATGCACAGCTCAAAAACCTAAATGTCGTAATTGTATAATTTTTGAGTACTGTGAATTTAAGGATAAGGAAAAATATTTATGATTCTCTCTCAAGACAGATATGAACTTCGTAAGCTTTTTATAGATAGTTGGGCTAAGTTTTTAGATAAAAAACCACTCACAGCCATTGAAGAACAAATATCTAGAATAATAGAGTTACACCCTGAGTATCATAAACAAATTACTATTGAAAACATTGACAAAGATTATTCGCCTGAAATGGGACAAATAAATCCTTTTTTGCATATTAGCCTTCACTTAGCAATTATTGAACAAGTACAAACTAATCGCCCTATCGGGATAAATACCACATATCATCAACTACTTAGTAAAAACAACAATGATGAGCATAAAGTACACCATCTTATGATAGACTATCTAGCAGAGGAAATATGGCTGTCACAAAAATACAATACTCTACCAGATGAACAGAATTATTTAACTAAATTACAAGAGTTAGTACTTAAATAATGAGAAATATTAAAAAAATATCTCAAGTAAATATTCATTTTAAGCAACCTAAGGGTCTACATATCATTGCCTTTATGACATTTTGCCTGTGCTTATGTATTGGACCTTTCATGACTATTCTAAATAGTTATGGTGATATTGATTTATTCTATAATAGGAATGACTATCTCTTTGTCATTTTTTTTGCTGGAATTTTTGGCTGTATCAGCAACTATCTTTTTGGTTCAACTAAATCAATAGTTCATGGACTACAGCTTATAATTATAGCTATGATTCTCTCATTTATTGATAACATAACATTATTTAGCTGTTCTGTCTTATGGATTGGAATAGCTATAGTAATAGTTAATCTTCTTTTTAACTTAAGTGCTTTTTATCTAAAAACAGATTTACGTAGAATGTATGGGTTTATAGGCGTGTATTCTAGCGCTTTACTTGGTATAGCAATAGGTATTATCACCTATATTACAATATTTAAAAACTTATATAATTTTAAAATATTTTATTTATTCATAGCTATATTTTTACTAGTTTTTTTCTTAAAGAACAGTTACAAACTTAACACATCTCTAACAAACCAAACTGAACGAATTGACATTAGCTTTTATGGAGTATTATTAATATTCTTTATATTCTCTTTTGTTTTATTTTACTTATTACAAAACCTAAATGTATTTAGTAGTATAAATTTGGTCATATTACCAATTTCTTTGATATATCTTCATATCCTTACCATCTCAAATAATAAAGAAAGTGGTACAAACCTCCTAAAATACATATATTTTAGTCTAGGACTTCTAGCAGCGAATAAAATCTTTTATCTTAGTTTTCTTAGATATGAAAATGTAGTAGATCCAAAATATCTTAACTCTCCTTTAAGTACATTCTCATTTTTATTAGCAGGATACTTTATATGCATAATCATATATTTTGGATGGCGATTCAAACTAATAACTTTACGTATAGAATCAATTACGAAGTCTCACATCATAAAGACAATGCTCTACATAGAAACCTTAAGAGTTTTTATTTTAATGATAGCCATTTTCACAAACAATACTCTCTTTTGTAACCTAGCTCTAATTGTGGCAACGATACTAGCTTTGGTTTTAAATATTTTTATTGTACCTATATATTTTTCATTAGGTAAAATACTTGCTGGTGGGAAAAACGAAGTTATCACAACTAGTCTACTGTACCTAATATTTTCTTCTTTAATATTCGTATCCTTCTTATATGATATTTCTATTAGCCTATAAATAATTTTCTTGTAAATTTAGCTTCTCGCCCCATATTTAAGAATATACAAATATGCTATAATCAGATCTGATTGAATTTTATTCATATATAAAACATTTAAAAAAGGAGAAAAAATGAATAACTTTGAAAATAATACTCGTGTAATAGACTCCCTATCACAAGAGTCTGTACTAAGAGCTAATAGAGTTCTTAGAAATACATATTGGTTACTGTCAATGACATTGTTATTTAGTGCTTTGATGGCTTTTGTTGCTATGAGCTCAGGCGCTGCAGTGTTAAATCCTATACTAATGCTTGTAGTTTATATTGGTTTATTGTTTGGTATCAATGCTACTAAAAACTCTCCTATGGGAATAGTTTTAACATTCGCATTAACTGGTTTACTAGGGTACTCATTAGGTCCAATTCTAAACTTATACATTCAGCAATTTTCAAATGGCGCTGAACTTATAATGATGGCTTTTGGTACTACAGGCCTAATCTTCTTAGGTCTATCTGCAGTTGCTATGAGCCCTGCTAGAAACTTTAATAGAGTAGGATCATTCTGTGCTATAGGTGCTATTGTTGCAATAGTTGCTTTAGTACTTAACATCTTCTTACAAATACCTGCTTTAGGATTTGTAATTTCGCTAGTGTTTGCATTTATTTCTGGTGGATTTATCTTATGGCAAACAAATGCTATTGTAAGAGGTGAAGAAACTAACTATATCCTAGCAACTGTTAATATATATGTTTCTCTATTTAATATCTTCGTAACTCTACTACAAATCTTTGGTGCTGTAGCTGGCGATAGAGACTAATTTATATTATTATTTATTCTAATAATTTCTAATCTACTAAATTTTAATGCTCAATAATCAAATATCTGCAAAAGATACTATTGTGTCCAATGCTTATGGTTCTTCTTTTAGCATTCTGTTTAATGAATATCTTAAACAAAATAGAGAATTTAATCTAATATTTGCTGAAGACTCTCAACAAGCGCATAGAGTTTATGATGAATTAAAGTATCTAAATAAAGACTCAAAAATAGAAGTATTCTATTTTCCTAACTTAGAAATACTACCTTATGATAGATTTTCTGCAGCAATAGACATTATCTCAAGAAGACAAGAAATATTGCATAAACTTACACAGAATCCTAAAAATACTCTAGTAATAACAAGTATTTCAAATACATTAAGAAAACTTCCACCTGCCAAGTTTATCAAAGAACATAGTTTCATACTCAAGATTGGTGATACTCTAGATATAACCAAACAAAAAGTATTACTAACCGAAGCTGGATATACCTTAGTAAACAATGTTTTTGAAAAAGGTGAGTTTAGTATCCGTGGTAGTATTATTGATATTTTCCCAGTTGGATCAAAAGTAGCTTTTAGAATTGATCTTTTTGATGATGAAGTTGATACAATCAAAGAGTTAGATACAGAAACTCAACGCTCCGGCAAAGAAATAAAATCTATAAACATCATGCCTTCACATGAGTTGATTTATAATTCACAAAATACTTCTTTTGCATTAGAAAAACTCAAAATACAATGTGGCGAACAATCGCAAAATTCAACTATTGCAACGTATATAAAAAATAATGAATACTTTAGTGGTATAGAATTCTATTTACCATTATTTTATCCTGAACTTGTTAGTCTATTTGACTACTTACCAAAGTCTGCAAATATCCACCTTATTGACAATATTAGCAACTCAATTGAAGCATTCTCAGAAGAGGTTAAATATAGATATAACGAGTTAAAACATGATATTGATAGACCTGTTTTACCATATCAAGAACTTTTTTATTCACAAAAAGAAGTCAAAGATCTGTATGAAAAACATCAACATATCAAATGGTTCCAACAACCAAAATCCAAGTCTAAAACTCTAAATATAGATCATCTAGAAAAAATCTCAGCAAACTATAAATTAGCTAATCCTTTTAGGGATTTACAAAAATTAATAGATAGCTCTAATTTTGATAAAGTTATATTTTCAACTGATTCGAATGGACGTGGTGAGATACTTT
The DNA here is from genome assembly GCF_008711475.1 of Francisella sp. SYW-2. Taxonomy (NCBI): domain Bacteria; kingdom Pseudomonadati; phylum Pseudomonadota; class Gammaproteobacteria; order Thiotrichales; family Francisellaceae; genus Francisella; species Francisella sp. SYW-2. Next base: position 17,293 of record NZ_VXKO01000006.1, read on the forward strand.
TAGAACATTTGAATAAGTTACAGTTAAATATAAGAATTGCAAAAAGTTTTGACGATGCTCTTAAAACCAAAGATAAATTTTGCTTAATTATCTCACCTTTTCAAGAAGGTGTAATAATCGACAAGAAAATTATACTGATTACTGAATCTGACCTATTTCCCGAGCATATTCAAAATTCTTCTAAAATATCAGAACATGATCATCACCCTACTGTTGACCTTAAAGATCTGACAGATCTAAAACCCGGAATGCATGTAGTCCATATTGATCATGGTATTGGCAGATACGAAGGCTTAGAAAGTATTGAATTAAATGGTAAAAAAGATGAGTTTATACTTCTAAGATATGCAAATGATGCAAAAATTTATGTGCCAATCACTTCATTAAATCTAATTTCTATTTATAACTCTTCTGTTACTGAAAAAATAGCATTAAATAAACTTGGTTCAGATAAATGGAAAAAGCAAAAAGAAAAGACTATCAAAAAGATTATCGATGTTGCTGCAAATCTCTTAGAAATATATGCAAAAAGAGAAATGCGACAAGGATTCAGCAATTCTTTAGATGAAGAAGAATATCTACGATTCTGTGCAGATTTTCCATATGAAGAAACGCCTGATCAACTCTTAGCGATAAATGATGTCTTTAAAGATATGATATCTGCTAAGCCAATGGACAGACTTATTTGTGGCGATGTTGGCTTTGGTAAAACTGAAATTGCAATGCGGGCAGCATTTCTAGCAACTCAAAATCAAAAACAAGTAGCTATTCTAGTACCTACAACTATTTTAGCTCAACAACACTATAATAGTTTTAAAGACAGGTTTGCTAATACTGCTGTAAATATCGAGGTTATTACTCGTTCAAAAACAGCAAAAGCTCAACAAGAGCTTTTTGATAATCTCAAAAAAGGTACCGTTGATATAGTGATTGGTACACACAAACTTATATCCTCAAAGATTGACTTTAATAATTTAGGCTTATTAATTATTGATGAAGAACATCGTTTCGGTGTTGCACAAAAGGAGAAACTAAAAGCTCTAAAGGCTGAAATAGATATATTAACTATGTCAGCCACACCTATTCCTCGTAGTTTAAGTATGGCATTCTCAGCACTTCGCGACTTGTCAATTATTGCATCACCTCCTGCTAAACGTTTATCTGTAAAAACATTTGTTAAGGAGTATGATAATAATATAATTCGTGAAGCTGTAAGTCGTGAAACCATTCGTGGTGGACAAATTTTCTATCTTTATAATAAAGTCGATACTATCCAAAAGAAAAAAGAAATTCTCGAAGAACTATTCCCACGTTTAAGAATAGCTATAGCACATGGTCAGATGAGTGAAAAAGAAATCCAAAAAGTTATGTTTGACTTTAAGCATAACAAATATCATATACTACTTTGTACCACAATTATTGAGACTGGTATTGATATACCAAATGCAAATACCTTAATTATTGAAAATGCTAACAATCTAGGTCTAGCCCAGCTACATCAGTTAAGAGGTAGAGTTGGTCGTTCACACCATCAAGCTTACGCATATATGTTAGTTCCTAGTGAAGGTAGTATTACGAAAGATGCTATAAAAAGGTTAGAGGCTATTGGTAGCACTGATTCACTTGGAGGTGGCTTTACACTCGCAAATCATGACCTAGAAATTCGTGGGGCTGGAGAGATTCTTGGACAAGAACAAAGTGGTAATATTGATGGTATAGGTCTAAATCTATATATGGATCTCTTAGATAAAACGATTGCTAATCTTAAAGCTGGGAAGGAGCTAAATATTGAAGATGTCATTAACTCAACTGTTTGTGAAGTTGAGCTTAATATCCCAACGCTAATTCCTGATAACTATATTAGTGATGTAAATACTAGATTAAATATTTATAAGCGAATTTCAAAAGCCGATCATAAAGAATTAGTAAATATAAAAATTGAACTTATTGATCGTTTTGGCAGGCTACCTGTTGAAGTATTATATCTTTTAAAAGTTGCTCACATAAAAATTGATGCTATAAATTTAGGTATTGGACAAATAAAAATGTTTGCTACATCTGGTAAGATTAATTTTGCCAATACTACTAAATTTGAGCCTCAAAAGCTGATAAAGCTAATTCAAGCTCAACCCGCTGATTTTAGAATCACGAAAGAACAAGATCTACTCATCACAAAAAGCACTAAAACCGCTGAACAAAGAATAGAGTTTATAGAGAAATTCCTAAAAAATATCTCACATTAATTAAATAATATATTTATTAATAACTATTAGAAACAGTTTTATGATTTAATAACTTATTAGGACAAAGAGATCTAACTGTTTTATCAGCTTGGCAAACTGCTATTTAACTTAGCTCTTCAAGCTCTTTGCGATAACAGTAAGCATGACTAGTTTTATGAATAGTCCTTTGTGCTTCATTACCATTTTTCACTTCATTATATAAATCAGAGAATACACCTCTAGGCGTAGCTTTAGCAATGTTGAATAGAAATTCGCCAACAACCCAATCATTTTCGATTACTTTATCCCATGACTTAGAATTCTCTCTTTGTCCAATTATTAGATTAGAATCATTATCTCTTAAATTAAGAGGCTAAACTAGACCCACAATCAATTGCTATAGTCTTATTCTTTAAAATTTCTAATGCCTTTTCAAAATTAAATTCTTACTGAGTTATATTTGTTTTTCCAACACTGCAAAACTTCATCTATGCGATTTGTTATTTTCTCATAAATTTTAATATTAAGCTGCTTTCCTCTGACTAACTGTTTTTATATTTTGAGGAATTTCACTTACTACAGCTCCTTGCATAGGCAAACAGTTTGTTATATTAATATCTATTACCTCGATCACATTTGCTAGCTTTTTAACAATTTTTTCTATTTTATCTTGAGTACCATGAACCACAAGATTAAAGTGAGAAATTCCTTTGTTTGCAGTCTCAAATACAGTCAATTGCTCAATATTAACACGGTTACGTGAAAGAACAGAAGAAATTCTTTGTAGCACGCAAAGGGTATTTTCAGTATTCATTGTTATAAAATATATATTTTCATTCATAGCGCTACTCCTCTATTCCTAATTTAGTATTACTAATTGATTCTCCAGCAGGTACCATTGGGAAAACATTTTCTTGATTTTCCACCATTACCTCAAGTAAGTATGAACTATCTGAGTTAAGAAATCTAGCTATAGCATCTTTAAGATCTTTTCTTTCTTTAACTCTTTCGGCTTCAATACCATATGCTTCAGCAACCTTAACAAAATCAGGAGAAGATATGTTTGTATAAGAGTATCTACTTTCAAAGAACAATTCTTGCCATTGGCGAACCATTCCTAAAAACGAGTTATTCAATATTAATATCTTAACATTAATCCCTTCTTGATTTAGTACTGCTAACTCCTGGATATTCATTTGGAACCCGCCATCACCAATTACAGCAACAACTGTTCTATTATCTTTAACACCCATCTTAGCACCGATAGCAGCGGGTAATGCAAATCCCATTGTACCTAAGCCACCAGAACTAATATGAGAATTAGTTTCTAAAAACTGGTAATATCTAGCAGCAATCATTTGATGCTGCCCAACATCAGATACTACAATAGCTCGTCCATTAGTTTCTTTTGAAAGTAAACTAATCACCTCAGCCATTTTAATTTCGCCTTCAACAGGCATAGTTTCATCATTGATGATAGCTTTGACTTCTTTATCATGCTCAGATGCAAACTCCTGATGCCACTCACTGTGAGAGTTATTAGCGATATATGGTAACAAACAATTTAGTGCTTCTTTTGCATCAGCATTAATACCAATATCTGCTTTAACATTTTTGTTAATTTCAGAAGGATCAATTTCTATATGAATAATCTTTGCATTTGGCAAATAATGATTCAAATCACCAGTTACTCTATCATCAAATCTCATACCGACTGCTATTACCACATCTGCTTCGTTACAAAGAACATTTGCTGCATAATTACCATGCATACCTAACATACCCTTGTAAAGTTGATGATTGTAAGGAAAAGCTGATAAGCCCAACAGTGTACTTACAACTGGTATATTTCCTTTCTCAGCAACTTTTAGAACAGCTTCCTCAGCTCCAGATAGCATTACACCATGACCTGTAATCAAAATAGGTTTCTTAGCATTATTAATATATTCAGAAGCTTTTAAAATATCATCCATATTTATAGTTGGCTTATGCAACCATTTGCCATGTTTGTTACCAACTGCTTCTTTATACTCCATCATACCGACTTGAGCATCTTTTGTAATATCAATTAGTACAGCACCTGGTCTACCATTTGACGCTATTTCAAAAGCCTTTTTAAATACTTCTGGTATCTCATTAGGATCTGTTATCTGATAATTCCACTTTGTAGCCGCGACAGACATTCCTATAATATCTGCTTCTTGGAAAGCATCAGTACCTAGCAATGGACTAAAAACCTGACCAGTGATACAAACAATAGGAACCGAGTCAATCTGCGCATCAGCAATTCCTGTAATAAGATTTGTTGCTCCAGGTCCTGAAGTTGCTATTGCAACACCAACTTTTTCAGTAGCTCTAGCATAACCTACTGCTGCATGTACTGCACCTTGCTCATGTCTAACCAAAACATGGTGAACTTTGTCCCTTGACTCATGCAAAGCATCGTATGTAGGCATAATAGCACCGCCAGGATACCCAAATATACAATCAACCCCTTGAGCTTCCAATGATTTCACGATGGCTTGAGAGCCTGTTATTTTCATACTTTAGCACTCTCCTTTTTTCAATATTATTCAACAATTAACTACACTTAGCAATGTTACTAAATCACTAAATGTTAAATCATTATAGACATGGACTTGAAATTTTTAAATAGAAAAAGTATATTTAGTAGTTTTTTTTACAAATTTTTAATCTAAATCTGTAACGCATCCTGTTGAAGCTGATGAAACTGTTTTTATATATTTCTTAAGCGTTCCTCTATTTGCCTTTTGCTTAGGCGCTTGCCACTTTGATTTTCTTTGAGCAATCTCTTGATCTGATAAGTCAACATTTATAACGTTATTAATTGCATCAATCGTAATTTTATCGCCATTTTCTAATAATGCTAACATACCACCCTCATACGCCTCTGGAGCAATATGTCCAACAATGAAGCCATGCGAACCACCAGAAAAACGTCCATCTGTGATTAAAGCGACATCTTGACCTAGCCCAGCACCCATTATGAGTGATGTTGGTTTAAGCATCTCAGGCATACCAGGACCTCCTTTAGGACCTTCATAACGTATAACTATTACATCACCTTTTTTAATACTTCCCTCTTCAACTGCAGCAACCATCCCTTCTTCTGAATCAAAAACATTTGCTACACCGGTGAAGATTTCTCCTTCTTTACCCGTTATTTTAGCCACAGATCCTTCCGGAGCAACATTACCTTTTAAAATTTGTAGATGACCAGTTTTTTTAATAGGATTGTCTAACTTGTGAATAATTGCATTATCCTCAGGCAGATCTGCTACACTCTCAAGATTCTCCGCTAAAGTCTTACCAGTTACCGTTAAACAATCACCATGTAACATACCTGCTTTTAGTAACATTTTCATTACAGCTGGTGTACCACCTATAGCATGCAAATCAGCCATCACATATTTACCACTAGGCTTAAAGTCTGCTAGAACAGGTGTTTTATTAGCTATTTCTTGGAAATCATCAATATTTAAATCAACATCTACTGAACTTGCCATAGCCAATAAATGAAGTACCGCATTTGTTGAACCACCCATAACTGTAATAAGAACCATTGCATTTTCAAAAGCTTTACGGGTCATAATATCTCTTGGCTTAATATCTAGCTCTAAAAGATTTCTGATAGTTTCACCAGCTTTATCGCACTCTTGTACTTTCTCAACAGAAGTTGCTGGAGTTGATGAGCTAAATGGTAAACTCATTCCTAAAGCTTCTATAGCACACGCCATAGTATTTGCAGTATACATACCACCGCATGCTCCAGCTCCTGGGCATGCTTTTTTGATAGTTTCTTGACGCTCTTGTTCTGTGATTTGTCCAGATATACAAGCACCATAACTCTGAAATGCTGTAACAATATCAATTGGCTTACCACGCATAACCCCAGCTTGGATAGTACCTCCGTAGATCACGAATCCTGGTCTATTAAGTCTACCTAAAGCCATCATACATCCTGGCATATTCTTATCACAACCAGGTATAGATACTAGCCCATCATACCAGTGCGCAGACATTACAGTTTCAATTGAATCTGCAATAAGGTCTCTAGACTGCAGAGAATAACTCATACCATCTGTGCCCATAGAAATACCGTCACTAACACCTATAGTATTAAACCTCATGCCTTTGAGGTTCTCTTTTTCAACACTATTTTTGACAAATTGAGCAAGTTGGTTTAAATGCATATTACAAGTATTACCTTCATACCATACACTAGCAATACCAATTTGAGGCTTATGCATATCGTTATCACTCATCCCCGTGCCGTATAACATAGCCTGAGAAGCACCTTGCGATTTATCTTCTGTCAATCTTTTACTATATTTATTCAACTCTTTTTTCATTAATTTCACCTCAAATATTTTCTATGCATATGCAATATTATAAGCATCAATAAAAGCCTCTACTGAAGCTTGGATTATATCTGGAGAAACAGCTTTACCAATACTTTTAATACCTTCTTTTTCCAAGCTCATTTCTACATAAACAACAGCATCAGCACCCTGACCACGTATTTTAACCTTATAGTCAGTCAGCTTATAGCTAATATCACTAGGACAGGCTTTACATAAAGCATTTAAAACAGCATCTACAGGTCCAACACCAGAACTTGATGCAAAATATAACTGGTCTGCAACCTTAACAGTAACTTCAGCCACAGATTTTTGATCAAGCTCCACATTTACCTTAAATGACTGTACATCTAAGATATCTTTACTGATAGCATCTGCCATCTCAGTAGCATCTTGTATAATATCTTGTATATCAGAGACATTAATTGACTTACCCTTTACTAAGAATCTCTCAATCAGTTCTCTAACCTTAGCCAAGAAATTCTTATCATAATTTGCACCAAACAATTCGCCTAGAGTTTTTTTAACTTCCTCAAGAGTTGGAACTTGATCAAATATTACTTCATTTTGCTCTATGAATAACATCGTTTTATTATCAAAGAAATGGCTATTATAAAGCCTGTCAAAATCTATCTCTGTCGGATATATAATTGGTGGTTGAATAGCAGATTTTAGCACTACCGCAGGGTCTTTCAAACCTTCTCCAGATAACACGCATACTACCGTACTTCCCTTTTGAAGCTTACCTTCCTCATATTTTTTGAGTAAGTGAGCAATAGTTGACGCTGATGCTAATTCTACAAATAACCCTTCTTTAGTTGACAGCAAGTATTGTGCTTCCAACATCTTCATATCTGTTACAGCAGTAGATTCCCCGCCAGTGCTATATATTGCATCTATAGCTTTATCACCATCGATAGGATATGGTACAGCTATTGCCGTTGCAATTGTATTAGCTGTTTTTAGTGGTTCAATCCTATTTTGATTTTTCTGATATGCTCTAGCTAGTGTATCAGCCTCTGTTGATTGAACACCTGTAAGCTTAGGAACAGATTTAATAAACCCTAACTCTTTATATTCACTAAATCCTTTATAGTATGCAGTCATATTAGTACCGCAACCTATAGGAACTATAACCTCATCTGGAACTTGGAACAGTAACTGATCTATAAGCTCAAATGCTGCTGTCTTCTGACCCTCTACCCTAAACGCGTAATCCCCAGCTAGGAAAAAATCTTTAGATTTTGCGATATCATAAGCTAATTTTGCTGCTTCATTATAGCTACCTTTAACTTGAACTATTTTCCCACCATAAGACATTACCTGAGCTAACTTAGAAGCTGCAACTCCTTCTGGCACAATAATAAAACATGGCATCTTCGCAGCCGCTGCATAACAAGCACATGAAGCCGCCATATTACCTGTAGATGCTAGTACTATTCCCTTAGCACCAAGCTCTTTTGCAACTGTAATATCAACTGCCGATCCTCTATCTTTGAATGACCCTGTAGGGTTTTTACCTTCGACTTTAAAATACAGATTAATTCCCAGCTCTTTACCAATAATTTTACTCTTAAGCAGTGGAGTTGCCGACTCTCTTAAAGATACAAAACTTGATGGATCCTTTATCGGCATAAATGGTATATATTTGGATAGACACGGTGATGCTTGAGTAAAATAATCTTTATTGATTTTCTTACTAATTTCATTAATATTCATCTGGATTTCCCAGGGCTCATTTTCCCCTGCAAACACAAAACTATCTGTAGAAACTTCTTCTTTGGTGTAAAAGTTTAATATTTTATACATTCTTTAGAATTACCTCATATTTTATAAAAGACTTTAGATCTACTTTATACTAAAGTATTTTAACTTAGAATTGAATATTCTATACAGGCTATTTTAATTAAGTAACAATTGATAATCTATATAACAAAAGTATTTCTAGTATTATTGATACCAAGTGTCGAGTCTTTCTTTTAACTTATCTAAACCCATTTTACTTAATGAAGAAAATAACTGGTATGAAATTTTATCTGTACGGATAAAAGTTTTTAAAAAACTCTCTATCATTCTATTTGCTTGGGCTCTTTCTTTATTATTTAGCTTATCTGCCTTTGTCAAAAGAATATGTAAGTTCAAGTCAAAAGATATTGCCATCTCAATCATCAAAGAGTCAAACTCTTTTAAATCATGACGAGAATCTACCAAAAGTACGATACCACCAAGACATTTACGTGAAGTCAAATAGCTCTCCATTTCACTTTGCCACTGTCTCTTTATAGCTTCAGAAACCTTTGCATAACCATAACCAGGTAAATCAACTAAACGTTTATTATCTCCCAAATCAAATAAGTTAATTAACTGAGTTCTACCAGGGGTCTTACTTACTCTAGCAAGACCTTTTTGGTCTGTAAGAGTATTAAGAGCACTAGACTTACCTGCGTTCGAGCGCCCAGCAAAAGCTACCTCTATACCATTATCTTCTGGAAGTTGAGAAACTTTTGCAGCACCCATTATGTATTTTGCTTTAGTGTAATTCATAATTTATACTCTAACTTTATTTTTTCAAAAAGTCCGTGACAGGCAGTATCTATCATGAGGAATACCTTTTCAAAATTACTTTGATAATATGGATCTGGCACATCAGTCAACTCAATTGTTGGAGCATACTGCAACATCCTTGATACCTTTGAAAAATCAGCATTTGGAAACATTTCTTTCATTGTATCAATATTTTCTTGATCCATCGCAACTATATAATCATATTCTGTAAAATCAGTTTCCTCTAATTGCTGAGAAACTTGATCTAAAAGATTACAATCATATTTCTTAGCCGTTTCTATAGAGCGTAAATCAGCTCCATGGCCTTCATGTCCCCACATACGTGAACTAGTGCCACAAGATGCAACATGAATATGATTCTCTAAGGCATTTTGTTTGACAATATCTCTAAAAATACCATGAGCAGTTGGTGATCTACAAATGTTACCTTTACATACAAAAAGCACTTTTACTTTAGTCATTTTTATTTTGCTTCCTTCATATCTTCTGCAAGCTTACTATCTGGTTCTAACTTAAAACCTTGGAAAAACTTACTATCTGGTTTTAGCATAAATACAACTTCATTTTTACCATTAAAGCTTTCTTTATAAGAGTTCATACTCTTTAAGAATTCATAAAGTGGTACGGACTTAGAATAAGCCTCTGTAAATATCTTAGCTGCTTTAGCATCAGCTTCAGCTCTTATGATCTTAGATTCTCTCTCAGCCTCCGCCATTGTTACAGTAACTTTAGCATCTGCTGCTGCATTAATCTTTTCAGCCAATTGTTTACCTTCAGCTCTAATAGAAGCTGCAACTTTCTGACGTGAAGATCTCATTCTTTGGTAAATAGAGTCCGTAACAGTATCTGGTAGATCAATTTGCTTAACTCTTACATCTATAACATCAACACCGATTTGTTTAGCTTGCTTTTGGACACTATTTGTCAGAGCAATCATTAACTTATCACGATTATTATTGATTAGGCTTTGAATATCATTGTTACCAACTTCTGCTCTCAAAGAAGACTCTAAAAACTGTTTCAATAAAGTTTCTGCTCTTTCTACACTTCCACTTGTACTCGTATAGAATTTTGAGATATTACTATTACTAACTTTCCACACAACATAAGCATTAATTAGAACATCTTTCTGCTCTTTTGTAACAACACGAGCTGAGTCTGCTTCTAATACTCTATTACGCATATCATAAGTTTTGACTGTATCAATAAATGGAATCTTAACATGCAAGCCAGGCTCATACTCAATTGCTTTACCATCTTTATCTTTAACTAACTCTCCTAGTCTTAAAATAACTGCCTCTGATCCTTCTTTAACAATAAATTTAGTACTCAAAACCACCACAGAAGCAACCACTACAAGTACTAAGAATATTTTTAGAAACTTACTCATCTTAGTTACCTCCTTGAGTATTTGGTAATAATGCTTGCTTTTGAGCATTATCTAAACCATAGAAAATATTTTTTGCACCATCACCATCTATTAAGAATATCTTATTGTGCTGAAGTACATTTGAAATAGTATTAAAATACATTTGATTCATAACTATATCAGGAGATTTTTTGTATATTGGTAATAATTGTTCAAACTGGGCAACTTCACCTTGAGCTTCTAAAACAATTTTTTGTTTATAAGCGTTAGCCTGATCAACAATTCTTTGAGCTTTACCTTGTGCAACTGGCACTACTCTGTTAGCATAAGCTTCGGCTTCATTTTGCTCCCTTTCACGATCTTCACGAGCCTTGATCACATCATCAAATGCACTTTTAACAGCATCAGGTGCTTGAGCTGGTTGCATAATCACTTCACTAATATATATACCTGTATTATAAGACTTTAGTAGTGCTTCCATCTCTTTACGGACTTGTTGCGTAATCACAGCCCTATTGGTAGTTAATATCTGCTCTAGCTTATTTTCACCAACAACCTGTCTAACAGCACTTTCTAAAGCTTGTTGCAATAGTCGTGTTGTGTTTACATTAGCAAATAAATATTTCTCTAAATCTGCAATACGATATTGAACTGTAAAAGAAATATGAACAATATTCTCTTCAGATGTAAGCATATCACGCTTTAACGACGTAGTTTTAAGCTCTTGAACATTCTCTTTGTACACCTTATCAATACCAATAGGATGCCAGTGTAGACCAGGTTCTACCATTTTTGAGAATTTGCCTAATCTAAGAACAGCAGCCTGCTCAGCTGGTTGTACCACATAAAAACCAAAACCTATCCATGCAACTATCAATACTGCCACAACTATAGATGCAATCTTAACTACAGGAGGTTTATCAAACATAGGTTTATTCTTGTTAGCATTTTTTGAATAAATACTCTCATTCTCATCATCGTTCTTCTTTGACTTTTTGCCAAAGAATTTTTTGATTATTTCCTCTAAGTCTGGTGGCCCTTGCTCCGAGTTTTTGCTCCAGAACCATTTTTCTTTAAGCTTTTTTATCATAAATAGTTATTCCTATAATTCCTAATCCAAAACAGTATTGAATAATTTTTATCCTACCTATTATATATAAATTTTCCTATATTTTTTGCACTATCTACAAATAAATATCAAATGCACAGTAAAGCTGTATTGAATAACTATCAATATAACTCTAAAATCTATAATAGAGATACATTTCTTAGGAATATGAAAATGAAAAGAATTGCAATAAATGGTACTGGCATAGCAGGTACAACTTTAGCATGGTGGTTGAGAGAGTATGGATTCCAACCTACTCTTTTTGAAAAAGCTTCGGAATTTAGAACTGGTGGTTACCTAGTCGATTTTTGGGGTCCTGCCTGTGAAGTAGTGAGAAAGATGGGATTATTTGAGCAGCTTAAAGAGAAATCTTATCAAATTAAGAATATTCACTGTTTTGATCAAAATGGTAGAAGATCTTCAAAAGTTAATATCTCATCTCTTATCACTAATAACTATGATGACTTTCTAAGTGTCAAACGCGGAGATATTGCAGAAACTATTTATAAAGCCTGCGAAGGTATAGATATTAGGTTTGGTACATCTATCGAGAAAATAGAAGAAAAAGATAAAACTATAACTACTCATCTTAGCGATGGAACTAAAGAGGACTTTGATTTGGTTATAGGAACTGATGGCTTACACTCTCATATACGTAACATCGCTTTTGACAAGTCAGAATATCAAGAATATGAGTTGGATAAATATGTAGCAGCTCTTTCTCTGAAAAAATACGATCATTATGAGAAATATACTTATGCTCTAAGCGTAGGTGAGAAGCAACAAGTAGCAAGAGTATGTCTAGACCAAGATGAAACTTTGATTATGTTTACATTAGATGCTGAACTTGTGAAACAATTCCCAGCAACTTTAGAGCAAAAAAAAGAACTACTACAAAAATCTTTTCATAACTTTGGCTGGGAGACTCCCGATATACTTAACAAGTTAAATGATGTGGAGGAAATCTATTTTGATAAAGTCAGTCAAATACGCATGGATACTTGGCATAAAGGAAGAGTTGCTCTTGTTGGAGACTCTGCTGCTTGCCCATCTATATTAATGGGGCTTGGAAGTATATTTGCAATCGTTGAGGCTTATGTATTAGCTGGTGAACTTCATAAAGCAAATGGTGACTATAATATTGCTTTTGATCAATGGCAACATAGATTAAAAGATATTATAGCTAGAAAACAAAAAGTTGGGCTTACCAACCTATCTGTAGCAGCATCTGATGAAATAGTTAAAAAATACTTATCGACTATTACAGTTAAAATATCATCAACTCCAGTTATCTCTAAATTCATAGGTGCTGGAATATTTAAAGATCCAATTGAGGTTCCTGAGTACAAATAAGATTAAAACTTATTTAGCGAAGAACTCTTCTAAATCTAAATCAAACTCTCTTTTAAACCTTTCAAAATCATCTTCTGAAATTTTTATTTTAAGCAAATAGTTACCTTCTTCAGAAACATCTTCACCATCAATAGCTCCAAGCTCATACATCATAGCTCTAACTTTTGAATATTTAGGAGGTAATTCTAAAGTTTCATTAATCCATGATTTATTAAAAAATGTAGCCAACGCATGATAAAACTCTTCAATACCATCTCCAGTCTGAGCAGACAGATACACTCTGCCAACCACACTTGAATCTGAATCATCCATTGGAACAAATCCAGCATAAGCATTCTCAATTTTATCGATTTTATTATAAACACAGATCATCTCTTTATCTGCGATACCTATTTCCTTTAGAACTTTTTCTACTTGCTCGATATAACTTTTATAATCCTCATCTGCATAATCTATCACATGAACTAGAAGGTCTGACTCTATAGCTTCTTCTAAAGTTGCATGGAATGCTTCTACTAAATCATGAGGTAAGTTCTTAATGAATCCTACTGTATCAGAGAAGATAACTTCACCTAGTTTTGGTACAATTACTTTACGTAAAGTAGGATCAAGTGTAGCAAATAGTTGGTCTTTAGCTAAAACATCTGCATTTGTTATTTTGTTAAATAGTGTTGATTTACCAGCATTGGTATAACCAACAAATGATATTGTTGGAATATTATTTTTCTTTCGGGAAGATCTACTTAAATCACGATGATGTTTTACTTTTTCCAGCTTTTGAGTAATTTGTTTAATTCTTTGTCTAATTAGACGTCTATCAATCTCAAGCTGGGTTTCTCCTGGCCCACCACGTACACCAATACCACCTTTTTGTCTCTCTAAGTGAGTCCAACCTTTGACTAAGCGTGTTGACTGATAATTTAATTGAGCTAACTCAACTTGAAGCTTACCCTCATGAGTTTTTGCTCGAAGTGAGAATATTTCAAGAATTAGTCTCGTTCTGTCCATAATCTTACACTCAAGAAACTTCTCAATATTTCTCTCTTGAGATGGGCTTAATGGATGATTAAAGACAACAAGATCAGCTTCTAACTCATCACGTTTATTTTTGATCATCTCCATTTTACCCATACCACAAAAATACTTGATATCAGGTTCAGGATGATTGAAATCTAAACTCTCCAACACAACTTTATCAGCTGCTAAAACCAAACCTTCCAGTTCAGCTAAATCAGCATTTAGTTCGCGGCGATATTTAAAATTTATATTTACAAGTAAGCATTTACTACCTGCTTCATAAGACTCGAAAAATTCCATTAATTTATGTTACTCCAGAATGGAATTAAAGAAAAAAGAATATAAAGTTTGATTACTCAGCAACATTGCCTTGATTTTCTTGAGCTTCAAGATCATCAGAATGAATATCATCTACATTCTCATCTTGTTCATCATTTGAATTTTGATGATATGGGTTAAAAGAGCTATAAACCATTCTTACACTCTTAGCCGGTACTATAGTAGAAATAGCATGCTTATAAACCATTTGATTAACAGTATTTCTAAGTACGATACAGAACTGATCAAAAGCTTCTACTTGACCTTGTAGTTTGATTCCATTTACTAGATATACAGATACGCTAACTTTTTCTTTTCTTAGAGCGTTTAAGAACGGGTCTTGTAAAGATGATATTCTTGACATTGTTTCACTTCCTTTTAATTATTTTGTTATAGTTATTATTTTATCAAGTTTAACAATTAAACTTCGCGATATATTCTAACAATATTTAAAGTTATCAGCAAATCTTATTTATGACCAAAATATCCCCAGACTTGTTGTTCTTTATTTTGACTCTCCATCTCAATTAATTTAATCTCATCCTGCCAGTTACGAATCCATGTAAGTTGACGCTTAGCAAGTTGCCGAGTAGCTACAATTCCCTTTTTAACAAACTCCTCATAGCTAATGTCTCCATCTAAATATTCCCATGCCTGACGATATCCAACACTTCGAATAGCTGTAGTTTCTTTAGTAAGCTTAGGATTTTTGCGTAAACTTTGAACTTCATCGAGAAATCCTTGATCAAGCATCTGTTTAAATCTTAATTCAATATTATTATGTAGAATTGACCTATCATTAGGTACCAAAGCACATAGTTTTAACTGCTCTTCTAATCCACCAATTTTAGATGTCTTAACAAGTTCTGAATATTTCTTCCCACTTATAATAATAACTTCAAGGGCTCTAAATATCCTCTGCTGATCATTAGGATTAATCTTTTGAGCAGATTCTTGATCCATTTTATTTAACTGTTGATGTAAGTATTTTAAACCTTTTGCTTTTCTTTCTAACTCAAGAGCCTGCCTCACTTCAGGTTGTGACTCAGGCAAAGATGATAAACCTTCTATCAAACCTTTGAAATAAAGCATCGTTCCACCTACGAGTAAGACCTCTTTCCCTCTACTCCAAACCTCTTTTTTAATCTTATTAACATTCGTTATAAAGTCAGCAACTGAAAAGCTTTCTGTTGGCTCAATCATATCTATTAAATGATGTTTAATACCTCCTTGCTCATCCAAAGTTGGCTTAGCTGTACCAATATTCATACATTTATAGACCAGTGATGAATCAACACTAATTATTTCAGCATTAATTTTATTTGCAATAGATATTGATAAAGAGGTTTTACCAGATGCTGTTGGTCCCGCAAGACCATAGATTAGCTTATTCATTTAGATATTTTTGTAATTAACTTTAACAGGAACTTCTTGCTTAACTACTTGTAAATAGAAGTTTAACTCTTCTTCTTTGACTGTATTTAATACTTGCCTAGGTAATTTAGTATCTTTATTACCTAAAGGTTCAACTTTAATAACTTTATATATGTATATATCACCATTATCCGCTTGATAACTATGATACTGATTATTAGTATTAAACATCACATAATCATTAAACTCTTTACTAAATGACTTCGAGTTACTATCAATAGTTGCTTGCTTGAAGCTAACACTTACTTTTTTATCACTAACCAAGTCATCAAGTAGCTTTTGAGACTTTTCTAAAGACAATCTTTGAGATTTCTCTGCAATTACGGCTTTAGACACTTCACTCTTAACGTCTGCTAGTTTTTGTTGGGTTGATGGCTGAGAGTTATTTACCTCATATACTAAAAGCTCATTATCAGCAACCGGAATACTTGAGTACTTCTCTGTACTTACAAAGAATTGACTATTAGCTACCGTAGATATTGTAGATTCATCATTATTCACAATATTCGCCACCTTAGGGTTACCTAAATTCTTTTCAAGCTCAGTGAAACTAATACTATCAATATTCTGCGAGTAAGTATTAAATTTCTCCAAGGCTCTTCTATTTTGAATTATTTTCGCAATAGTAGTTTTAGCATCTTTGTTATAGCCTTTAAAAAATTCCTTATGAGTATCATAATATGATTTTATATCGCTTTCACTAATATCACTCTTAGATATAAAGCTATCTTTTGTGATTATAAAATAGTTAATTTTCTTTTTAGCTGGATTTATATACTCATTTTTATGAGCATTATAGTAAGCTTCCAAATCTTGTTGAGTAGGCTTAATTTGGGATTTGAAATCTGATAGAGATATCTTCAAATACTCTATTTTTTTATTAACTAGATAAATATTATCTAAAAGCTTCTTCTCATAATCAGTTGTTATTGTTGTATCCGCTATAGCCTTTGGAATCATTGTTGCCTGAATATTTTGAGTTAAGATTTGCTCTAATTTACTCATACCTCCAATATACTCTACAACTTGCTTCAACTTATCGGCTGAGAATTTACCCTCTTTGTCAAAAAACATGGGATTTGTAAATATCGCAGATTGTAATGCTAACTTAGATACCGCAATATTATGGCGCTGCGCATCTGCAAGTACTAAGTATTGATTTATCATCTGATCTAAAACTGCTCTCTTTTGTGCCTCAGTTGTAGCATTTTGAGCATACTGCTGAAACTGTTGCAGACCTATCTCATTATCACCTACTTTAGCCACATAAGATCTACTTGAGCCAATATTCGTGAAAAAAAATGTCATACCAGATATGACAAATATAAAACTTATAGAAATAATTATAATCCATGTAAATGGACCTTTGAGCCTATCATTGAAAGACTGTAACATTTTATCAACCTTAAATAATTACTGCTTTATTAAACTATAGATATTATAGATAAAAAAAAAGCATACTGTTAAGTATGCTTTTCAAAAAATCACTATTTTTGTAATTTTTCTTTATTTTACAGCGTCTTTAAGACCTTTACCTGCTTTGAAGCTTGGAACTTTAGAAGCTGCTATCTTGATTGTTTCACCAGTTTTAGGATTTCTACCTTCTCTAGCACTTCTTTCTTTTACTTGAAAAGTTCCAAAGCCTACTAGAGTAACGCTATCACCATTCTTTAAAGCTTTAGTTACAGCAGCAATAGTTGCATCCAGAGTATTACTAGCAACTTCTTTAGTAACATCTGCTTCTTTAGCAATAGCACTTACTAATTCACTCTTATTCATGTCTTAAACTCCTTTATTTATACATAATCGACAAGTGTCATTTAATTTTATAACACTAAAAATGTAGTGTTTCAATACTTTATCATCAAAAAACTCTCTCTAACACCTCTTTTATACTATTTACAGGCGTTATTTCAAGTTTTTCAAGTATTTCTTTATCAACATCTGCTAAGTTTTTAACATTCTGTTTAGGAATCAAAACCTCTTTAATTCCACCTCTTAGCGCAGCTAAAAGTTTCTCTTTTAACCCTCCAATTGCTAAAACATCTCCACGCAAAGTTACTTCACCAGTCATAGCAATATCATTTCTAACTGGTTTATTTGTATATACAGAAACTAGAGCTGTAGTCATAGCGATACCAGCACTTGGACCATCCTTTGGAGTAGCTCCTTCAGGAACGTGTATATGTACATCTTTTTTCTCATAAAAGTCATCTGCTAGCTCATAGCCTTTTGAAATCGAGCGTACAACACTAAAGGCCGCATCAATTGATTCTTTCATCACATCACCAAGGCTACCTGTGTACTTAACCTTACCTTTACCAGGCATCGCCAAAGCTTCTATAGTTAGTAGCTCACCACCTACAGAAGTCCATGCTAAACCTGTTACTTGACCTACTTTAGGCTTGGCATTTTTGATACCATAATCAAACTGATGAACGCCAAGATAGTCTTCAAGATTCTTTTGTGTGATAGATACCTTACCATGCTCAGGATCTTTAAGAAGATTTTTAACAGCCTTACGACATACACCGTCTATCTTTTGTTGTAAATTTCTTACTCCTGCTTCTCTCGTATAATATCTCACCACATCCAAAATAGCCTTAGGAGTAAAATTAATTTCACTCTTAGTCAGCCCATTGTTTTCCAATGATTTTGGTACTAGATATTGCTTAGCAATTGCTTGCTTCTCAATCTCTGTATACCCTGATAAGTGTATAATTTCTAGCCTATCACGTAATGCAGGATCTATATCAAGTGAATTTGCTGTAGCAACAAACATCACCTTAGATAGATCATAATCTATCTCAAGATAATGATCGTTAAATGTACTATTTTGCTCTGGATCAAGAACTTCTAAAAGAGCTGCAGATGGGTCTCCCCTAAAATCAGAAGAAATTTTATCTATTTCATCAAGTAAGAAAAGTGGGTTTTCCGTCTTAGACTTAATTATCTTTTGGATAATTTGCCCAGGCATAGATCCTATATATGTACGACGGTGTCCTCTAATCTCAGACTCATCTCTTACACCACCAAGAGCCATACGAACATATTCACGCCCTGTTGCTCTAGCAATGGATTGGCCAATTGATGTCTTACCAACACCCGGAGGACCTACTAGACATAGAATAGGAGCTTTTGTATTACTGTCTCGTTTGATTTGAACAGCTAAATGCTCCAATATTCTTTCTTTAACTTTCTTAATACCGTAGTGATCTTTCTCTAAAACTTTTTCAGCAAGATTAATATCTTTTTTAACTTTTGCTTTCTTACCCCAAGGTAATGAAAGTATAGTCTCAATATAATTCCTTGATACAGCAGATTCAGAAGATGAAGGAGGCATAGCTTTAAGCTTTTTAAGTTCTTTTAAGCATTTTTCTTTTGCCTCTTTGGACATTTTAGTAGTTTCAATTCTCTTCTTAAGAGCGGTTACTTCTGACTCTTCATCAGCCTCACCAAGCTCTTTATAAATAGCCTTGACTTGCTCATTCAAATAGTACTCACGTTGATTCTTATCTACTTGAGATTTGACTCTATCTTTAATTTTAGCCTCTAGCTCAAGAATTTCTAACTCTTCATATAAGCAAGATAAAAGTAATAACGCTTTATTTTTGATATCTGTAGCTTCTAAAATTTTTTGCTTTTTAGTAATCTCTGTATTTAGAATAGTTGAAATCTCATATATAAACTTATGAGGCTCTTCTGTATTTATAAGCGTAGCTAAAGATTCTTTAGACACTTTTCCACTAATATCAACAAACTTTTTGAGAGAATCACTAATCGACAATAAGATTGCTTTTAGCTCTTTATCAACTTGACTAGGATCATAACTATCATCAATATGAAGACTATCTAAGTTAGCAAATATACAGCCATCAACACTATCATATTTAGCAACTAATCTTTTAGCTACACCTTCTACTATGATCTTTAAGCTACCATCAGGAAGCTTCATAATTTGAACAATTTTAGCTAACGTACCAATATCGTATATATTATCAACAACATCACCAGAACTTGAACCGTTCTTTTGAGTTGCTAATAAGATATAGTTATTATAACTGTTAGATGCCTGCTTGACTGCTTCAATTGACTTTTTACGACCCACATTTAAAGGTAAAGTCATTGATGGGTATATAACCACATCTCTTAAGGGAATAACAGGAACGACATTTAGGACTTCTGACATAAACTTACATTCTCCTGTAAATTTTTTAGATTATCTCTTTTAATTGTTTTTGCTGCTGTGATTTCATTACAAGAGTTGGCTCTTCTTGCTCTAATATTACTTTATCGTTGACAATAACTTTCTCAACATCTTCAGATGAAGGGACATGAAACATCACATCAAGAAGTATATTTTCAAGAATAGTTCTCAATCCTCTCGCACCTGTTTTTTTAGCTATTGCTTTTTTAGCTATTTCAACAAGAGCTTCATCACTAAACTCAATCATTACATCATCAAATTCAAACAGCTTAACATATTGTTTAATTAAAGCATTTTTTGGTTCCGTAAGAATTTTGACCAAATCCTCTTCTTTTAACTCATTTAGCACAGTAACAATTGGCAAACGTCCAATAAGTTCAGGAATAAGTCCAAATCTAGTCAAATCTTCACTTTCGACTTTCTGCATCAATTTTTCAGTATCTAAGCTATTTTTTTGTTGTACCACATCCGCATTGAAACCAATACTAACTTTATCCATTCTATGCTTAACAACTTTCTCAATACCAGCAAACGCTCCCCCACATATAAATAATATATCTGAAGTGTCAACTTGTATCATCTCTTGATTAGGATGCTTTCGACCACCTTTAGGAGGTACAGATGATACAGTACCCTCTATAAGCTTCAAAAGTGCTTGCTGAACACCTTCTCCAGATACATCACGTGTTATAGAAGCACTTTCTGACTTACGTGCAATCTTATCTATTTCATCGATATAGATAATACCTTTTTGAGCTTTAGCAACATCAAAATCAGCATTTTGTAGCAATCGAACAATGATATTCTCAACATCATCTCCAACATAGCCAGCCTCTGTAAGAGTTGTTGCATCTGCTATGGCAAAAGGAACATTTAAAAGCTTTGCTAATGTTTGGGCAAATAATGTTTTACCAGAGCCAGTAGGTCCTAGTAATAGAACATTACTTTTTTTAAGCTCAATATGATCATCTTTTGCAGTTTCGGAAGTGATTCTTTTGTAGTGATTGTATACAGCCACAGATAATACTTTTTTAGCATTGTCTTGACCAATAATATAATCATCAAGATATTTTTTGATTTCGATTGGCTTTGGTAACTTCTCAAACGATACATCCTCTAGAGAAGCTCCTTCTGTGCTATGAATTTTATCTGCACATTTAGCAATACATTCATTACAGATATTACCATCACGACCTGCGATGATATGCTTAACTTCTTGTTGTGACTTACCACAAAAAGAACAGTATAGAATTTTAGCCATATTATTGAATTAGAATTCCTTTAATTATTTAATAATTGCTTCACGAGACTCTATTACATGATCGATTAGACCATACTCTTTAGCTTCTTCTGCCATCATGAAATTATCTCTATCAGTATCTCTAACAATAGTCTCTAAATCTTGACTTGTATGATACGCTAAAACTTTATTTAACCTATCTTTGATACGTAGAATATTTTTTGCATGAATTTCTATATCAGAAGCTTGTCCTCTAAAGCCACCTAGTGGTTGATGAATCATAATCTGTGAGCTAGGTAAACTATATCTTTTACCTTTAGCTCCACCAGCTAACAATAGCGATCCCATACTAGCAGCCAGACCAATACATATAGTATTAACGTCCGGCTTGATAAATTGCATAGTATCATAGACACCCATACCAGCTGTAACCATACCACCTGGGGAATTGATATAAAAATATATATCTTTGTCAGGATCTTCTGACTCCAAAAACAACAACTGAGCGATTACAAGGTTTGCTGATTGATCATTTACCTCACCATTTAAAAAAACTATACGCTCTTTTAGTAACCTTGAATAAATATCAAAAGCTCTCTCACCACCAGCTGTTTTCTCAACGACAGTAGGAACTAAGTTATTAGTTATCATTTATATCCTCTCTTAATAAGCTAGCTTAGAAACCACTTTGCTGAGCTTGCATGTTTTCTTTAATAACTTCAAAGAAATCTTCTTGCTTTTCAGTTACTTGAGCTTGAGATAGTACCCAATCAGTCAGCTTGTTTTCTATAACTAAAGCTTTTAAGTTAGAGATTTCTTTTTCGTTCTTTTTGATTTGCTCTTTAGTTTTTTCTGGCTCTTCATAAGCTTGAACTAATTCATCTAATAAGTTCTCAACTTCAGCATCTTCTGCCTTGAACTCTTGAGATTTCATTACACTATCAAGAACTAAACTAGTATCAACTTTTTGCTTAGCATTAGCTTCAAATAAGTTATCAGGCAATTGGTTAACATCAAAGTTTTGGCCACCACCCATTTGTTGAACTAAATTTTGCTTAGCAGCTTCTATTTCTCTTTTAATTAAAGCTTTTGGAGTTTCAAATTCAGCGATTTCTCTTAATCCTTTGAATACTTGATCTTTGATCTTTCTTTGTAGGATGAACTTAAGTTCACGTTGCATATTTTCTTTGATTTCGTCTTCAAAAGTATCTACCCCACCTTTCACACCAAACTTCTTAACGAACTCTTCGTCAACTTCTGGTAACTGAGCTTCTTGAATCTTCTTAACAGTGATATCAAAAGTAGCTTCTTGACCAGCTAAGTCTTTGTTTTGGTACTCTTCTGGGAAAGTAACTGTGATAGTTTTTTGCTCATCTTTATTCATACCGATGATACCATCTTCAAAACCTGGGATCATTTGACCAGAACCAATTACTAATTCTTGATCATTTGCAGAACCACCTTCGAAAACTTCACCATCTTTCTTACCTACGAAATCGATAACAACTTTGTCATCTTTTTGCACAGCTCTCTCTACTTCTGAGAATGTAGCCATTTGTTTTCTAAGGTTTTCGATCATTTGCTTAACTTCTTTGTCAGTTAGCTCAACAACTGGCTTTTGAATTTCGATTTTCTCAAAACCTGAAACTTCAAATTCTGGGAATAGCTCAAGGTTAGCTACAAACTTAAGAGGCTCGCCTTTTTTGTTTTCTTTAAGGTCTACCTCGATACCAGCTACTGCCAACTTCTCATCTTGTATAGCCTTAGTATACTTCTGAGGAATGATATCAGAGATCACTTCCATACGGATTTGCTCACCATACTTTTTCTCAACCATACTAGCAGGTACTTTGCCAGGTCTGAAACCATCCATCTTGATAGTTTTTGCAGTTTTGTTAATCTCTTTAGTAACTACGCTATCAATCTCATTCGCTGGTACTTCTATCAATAGTGAACAATGGATACCTTCTTTCTTCTCTACAGTAACTTGCATTATTAAGTTTTCCTTTTATTTATTTAACAATTTTCTAGTAGCAAATTTTAACTATCATCTATTAGATTGTCTATATGTTTATTATTAAATATATGACAAGCCAAAACATTTGCTGTAAAATCTAGCTATTTCTACAAATCTTAAGCGACTTATGGTAACTGTAATTATAAGTATTTGTTTATTAATATCACCTTTTATAATAGCTTTCTTACACTCTAGCATTATATACGGTAAACATCACGCAAATATCTACGCTAACTACTTTATTATTTTCAATATAAGCCTATATGCTTGTATCAACAGTTTTACATATTTAGTAGATGGGGATAGTATCAGTAAATTTCAAGGATGGATTTTTACTCCGGCAGTTTTCCAGATTGGAATCTTTGAGTTAGCCATCTTTTTATTCTCAATTTTGGCACTATTTAAAGCTAGAGAATTCAAAGCAGCTTGTTTGATATTTTTTGCTATCTATACATTATTAGATGCTCTTACGCTATTTAATGGTCAGATTTATAGTCAACATGTTGAGGCTGTGTTCTTTATTAATATTACAACTGCTTTAATAGCTTATATTTTGTATAAAATATTAAATAGAAAAATCAAATTTCGTTAAAAACAATACTTCTAAAGAATAATCTCAATTTTGCTTATTAGCTTTAGTATCTGCTTCTGAATATGACATTTAGGAGATTTTTAATCACATATATTTTATATAATATGATTAATGATAAGATTTTTCTATAAGAAAGAAGAATTACAATGAACAAGATTGAGTTTGACAATATCTAGATTTGATAGATTCGATAGCCTCGGCATACATAGCATCCATCTCAGCTCTTGAGCCTACACCACCACCGATTTCATACAGCTTACCGTCGCCAATACCATATATAGAAGCATGAATAGTGAAGTTAAGTCCTTTTGCCCAAGCATCTTTCACAACCGTAGTTTTACATAGGTTAAGAGCTTGGTGGAGTGCATTTAGCTCACACATCATATCTACTTTTTTCTTCATATATTCGTCTTCATTATTCTTGTAACAAGCTAATGACTCTTCAATAAACTTTTTATTTTGCTCTTTGACTTCATGGATAGATGTCAACCAATTATCAATCAAGCCATAGCTCTTATCTTTAACAACAGTTTCAACACCACCACAAGCGTAGTGACCACATACTATGATTTTCTTGACCTTTAAAACTTCGATAGCAAACTGTAACACTGATAAACAATTTAAATCGGTAAGCGAAACAACATTTGCAACATTACGATGTACAAAAACCTCACCTGGTATCAAGCCACAAACTTGGTTAGCAGGTACACGACTATCTGAACAACCTATCCAAAGATACTCTGGTGATTGACCTTTTGATAGTGTTTCAAAGAACTCAGGGTTTGTTTTTTTGATTTGTTCAGCCCAAGCTCTGTTACCTTTTATTAATTCAGAAATATTACTCATCGTTTAGTCCCCTTATTTATAAGTGAATTTTTTTTCATGTATCAATATACTATATTAGTACTATAAAATAAACAAATTTTTATAATTGCTATGACAATGTTACTTCGCCATGCAAAGAAGTTTCAAAAGCTCTCTTGATCTCTTTTAGAGAAATATTTGCTTGACCTAATAAATAAAAAAGCTTAGCAAATGCTGCTTCATCAGTCATATCACGACCTGAGATCACACCAACATCAATCAGTCCTCTTGCGACTTTGTATGTAGCCATTTTGACACTACCATACAAGCACTGCGTACAGTTCACTATCACAATTCCCTTATCACTAGCCTTTTTGAGGGTCGTATAAATTTCTGGATCATTCATCATATTACCAGAACCATAAGTCTTGAGAATTAATCCCTGTAATGGTTGCTCAACAATAGCTGATAGCATATCACTATTCATACCAGGATAAATCTGTAATATCGCAATCTTAGGGATTGTAAACGTATCTAAACTTGGTACATTAAATGACTTTTGTCGTTGCCACAATCTTTTGTGCTTGACTACGATATCAATACCAACTTTTGCTAAAGTAGGATAATTTGGGGATCCAAAAGCATCAAAATCTGTCGCTGATATTTTCGTAGTTCTATTACCACGCATTAACTTTTGGTTAAAATAGACACAAACTTCTTTGATATCATCATTACATGCAAAAATTAGACTATTAAGTATATTTGATATAGCATCTGACCTGATTTTAGAGATTGGTATTTGCGAGCCTGTGACAATAACTGGCTTATTAATTTCACCTAACATAAAAGACAGTACCGATGCGGTATAAGCAAGAGTGTCTGTACCATGCAAAATCACAAAACCATCATAATTAGCATAATTATCCAATATATCTTGTGCTAGCGAAACCCATCTTTTAGGGTCAATATTTGATGAATCAATAAGATCACTATACTCTTTGATCTCGAACCCTGGCATATCATAATGATAAAAATCTCTAATTCCAGCGATTGTTTTTGTCAGATAGCCTGCTTCAACATCATAGCCTTGCTCAGTACTAATCATCCCTATAGTACCACCAGTATATAAAACTAGAATTTTTTTATTAGAGTAATTATTCATATCTATTTTCCTGTCAATTCAACAATTGCTTTATTTGCCAACTCATCAGCCTTTTCATTACCTTGATTACCACTATGACCCTTTACCCAGCTCCAAGTCACATTGTGCTTGATTGTCAAACTATCTAACTCTTGCCAAAGATCTTTATTTTTGACTTCTTTTTTAGCTGCTGTCTTCCAACCATTAGCCTTCCAATTTGCTAACCATTGATTAATGCCATTTTGGAGATATTTAGAATCTGTATAGATCGTTATATCGCATTTTCTTTTTAGCGCTTGTAGAGTTTTGATTGCTGCCATTAGCTCCATTCGATTATTCGTTGTATCTTTTTCGGCACCATAAATCTCTTTATCAACACCATTATAACTCAAGATAGCTCCCCAACCGCCTATACCTGGATTACCTTTACATGCTCCATCTGTATAAGCAATTACATTATTTTTCTTTGTGAAAATTCCCATATACTTCCTTAGCACAACCACCACTGTATATTTTAGCTACTTCAGACTTTGTAGGTTCTTTTATTAGCTCTCCGACACTAAGTGGATCAACGGAGAAATAATTATCCTTCTTAAAAACCACTACAAAATATTTACTAAAAATTCTTTTGAACATATTTACTATAAAGTTACCAGTATAGTTTATTAATCTCACTCTCTTGCTAATAAAACCATTTGAGATAAATCTTGATAATAAACTATATAGGCTAATATTGCCTGAACAAGCGACAATAACTTCGCCATCATCAGCTAAACAGAAATGAAGCCGATTGAATATTGCTTTCATTAAAGCAGGACAATTTATAAAACTCTCATCTAATATGATAAGATCAAAAAACTTATGCTCAAAGGGCCAAGCCTCTACATCAAATACACACCCTAGCGGAGGCTCATTTTTTAGATAGCCCGAACAAGCCACGAGCTTTAGAACATTTATCTTATAAAAATAGCTCTGCTCTTTAGGCGTGATAATAAGAGCCTTCTTATACCATCTTTGACTTAGATATCTGGTAATAATACGCTCTTTATTTGTCATCACGAACCTACTAAGTTTCTCATTCTATCAAAATAGTCAGGGCATGTTTTACTAACCGCCTCTGCATTATTTATCACAACACCATCATATTTCAATCCCAATAATGCTAACGACATAGCGATACGATGATCATTATGACTATCAACTTCAGCTGGCTTAAATTTGCTTCTTGTCGGAGATATTAAGATACTATCTTGAGTTGTCTCAACATAGATGCCAAGTTTTGCAAGTCCTTCTGCCATAGCATTAACACGATCTGACTCCTGTCCTCTTGTATGACTAAGTCCTGAAATATGAGTATCAGAATTTGCAAAGCACGCAATAGCAGCAAGTGTCATAAAGGTATCAGAAAAATTACGCATATTTACTTCTATACCACTCAAACTATCTGTACCTACAACTTCGATACCATCATCAAAGTAATTAACTTGGCAACCTATTCTCTCTAGTACTTCTAAAAATTTAATATCGCCTTGTTTAGATTTTTGCGTTACATTCATGACCTTAATAGCTGAACCTGTAATAGCAGCAAATGCCCAAAAATATGATGCAGTCGAAACATCAGGCTCAACAACATATTTATCCGGGGAAACATAGTTAGAGTTATTTACACTATAAACACTTCCATTAATATCTACATTTATACCAAACTCCGCCATTACTTTAGCAGTCATCTCTAAATATGGTTGCTTATGATCTGTAATAGAGTCTAGTTGCAGGCCCTTTGTCATATATGGAGCTGCCATAAGCAGACCTGATGCAAACTGAGAACTCTTAGCACCATCTACTTCGATATTATCTCCATCTAAAGACTTCGCTTTAATAGTAAGAGGCATAGCATGCTCTTTTTGATGATAAAATGCTGACATACCTAGCTTTTCAAGAGGTATTAACTGATCTGCTAAAGGTCTATCCATCATTCTTTGCTTTGCATATACATAGTATTGGCCAGTAGCTTGCACTGCTAACATAGGGATTATAAATCTTGTCAAAGTACCTGACTCATTACAAAATATTTTTGCATTTGAGTTGGCAAATTTTCCACTACATCCTTGGATCACCAAAGTTTTAGATTCTTGATTATGTTCTAGTTGACAGCCTAACTCTTTTAACGCTCCAACACATGCCAGTACATCAGCACTATTAGGTAGATTTACAAACGCTGTTTGACCTTGTGCCATAGCTGCAATTATCAAAGACCTATTCGATATACTCTTTGAACCATCTAAATAAACTGAGGATTTTATTTTTGATTTTACCTTGGGTATAAAATCTTTCATCTAATAAGTAAATAAAACTATATTGTTGGTAATATTAACATAAGTAACACTATTTTTTTGAATAATTAACCATCAATAAAGTTAAAAATTAGGACCTGTTTTTGATAGCTTTTTTAAGCTTAGTAAGTGCCTCTTCCTCAATCTGACGCACTCTTTCTGCCGAAATATTATACTTAGCTGCTAGATCTTGAAGAGTCGCTTTTGTATCAAGTAGATAACGCGACATAATAATATCTTTAGTACGCGTATCAAAATCACTTAATACATCTTTAACAATCATCTTAAAGTTATCATAATAATCTTGTTGCACTATTTGATGTTCTACATCTGATGATTTATCCTCTAAATATAAACTCTGTTGATTAGATTGCCCGCCTTCGTCATCAGTATATGGTAAATCAAGACTTGCATCACCTTGACACATTCTCTTTTCCATTTCTATAACTGTTTCTTCTTTGACACCTAATTCTTCTGCTAACTGCTTAATATCTTCTGAACTTAACCAGCCAATCTTATCTTTACTACTTCTAAGATTAAAAAATAGTTTACGCTGAGCTTTTGTAGTAGCAACTTTAACAATCTTCCAGTTTTTAAGTACATAGTCATGCATTTCTGCTTTAATCCAATGCACTGCAAATGATACTAATCTGACACCTTGATCAGGATCAAACTTACTCACAGCTTTCATTAGACCAATGTTACCCTCTTGGATAAGGTCTGCTATCGAAAGGCCATAACCTGAAAAATTACGCGCGATTTTAGTAACAAAACGCAAGTGTGACAAGACAAGCTGCTGAGCAGCATCTAAGTCTTTTTGATATTTATAGCGTTTGGCGAGCTCTTGCTCTTCCTCAAGTGACAGTATTGGTAATTTATTAACAAAATTTAGATAAGAGCTAAGGTTATTATCAGATACAACTGGTAATGATTTGCCTTTTGTAGCTGGTAATAATTTTTTTTTCGTCATATTGCTCCTATAGCAGACTATAAGTTACTATCTACGGTAGTAAGCTTGCTTCAGCTGATTAATTTGCATTTGCTGCTGCTCTATAATTCTGACAAGCTCTTGTTGTTGCTGCGTCATCATTGCATACAACTGAGCAATTTTTTGATCTTGAATTACCATATACTCTTCCAATCTTTTCACTGCATTTTTCTTCTGCATGATTTTAGCTGCTTTTTGTTTAGCTTGCTTTAATTGTTCTAAACTAACCCAACCAGTATCACCATTTTCTTTATTAACAACTTCGCACCAGCTATTTTGCTTACAGTAGAAAATATTATATTTATCTTGGTTTTTTAGGTCAATTTGTCCAGTTACGTCAGAAGAAGTATCATCTTTTGTATAGATATCTACAAGTTTACTTGACTGCTGTGAAACTTCACTAACTTTAGGAGTTTGTGCAGGCTCACTCTTTGACATTGCAAAGCCTGAAGTGAACCCTAAAGATATAGCTAATGAAGCCAATATTATTTTTCTCATTTATTAATCCTTTTTAAATTTATCCCTTAGAATTATACACCATTTAGCTATATAACTAACATTAATAAATATTAAAGTATTGGCATATCTTCTTTTGATACTTGCTTAGGAAGCAGCGATTCTCTATTTAAGCCCAGTGCTACAGCCACAACACCTGCAACATATATAGATGAGTATGTTCCAACTACAATACCCAAAATTAAAGCCAATGAGAAGTTATGCACAGAGCTACCACCGAATAGATAAAGCACAACTACAACTAGCATCGTTAACCCTGATGTTAAAATTGTTCTAGATAATGTATCATTAATACTTTTATTAACTACTTCAACTACATTAGCGTTACGCATTTTTCTAAAGTTCTCACGCACTCTATCGTAGATTACAACTGTATCATTTAGTGAGTAACCTATCACTGCTAATATAGCTGCTAATACAGTCAAATCAAACTCAAGTTGAAATGCTGCAAATATACCTAAAATTACTATAGGGTCATGGAGTAAGGCAACACATGCACTAATACCAAATTTCATCTCAAATCTAGCGCTTATATAGATCAAAATACATACTAAAGCTATTATAATTGCTAATACACCATTACTAGCAAGCTCTTTACCTACTTGTGGACCTATATAATTCACACTCAAAACTTTAGCATCAAGAGAGCTCTCAACCTGTTGTTTAAGATACTGCTGGGCACTATCTAGACTATTAGTTTTTGAATTAACTTCATCCGGTGTAAATTTAATAAGATAGTTATTATTTTCGCCAAAAGTTGTAACTGTAGTATGTTCAAAACCAACTTTAGCCAATTTTTCAGAGATTGTTGCTGAGTTTAGTAAACTAGTCGCTTGAATCTGTACCTGATAGCCACCTGTAAAATCTAGCCCTAGATTAAGACCTTTTGTAAATATAAAAAATAATGAAACAACAATCATTAAAACAGAGAAAGCTGTCGTATATTTTTTTATTCCTAAGAAGTCTATATTTGTTTTTTGTTTGAAAAATTCCATTATAAATCCAACCTAAAATTATATGCCTATAGAAATTTTTTCTAATTTCTTTCTCTTACCATACACAAAATTTGTCATTGCTCGAGAGACAGTTACAGATGTAAACATAGATGTTACAATACCTATCATTAGAGTTATAGCAAAACCTTTGACTGCTCCGCTACCTATGAAGAATAAAATAACAGCAACAATCAAAGTTGTAATATTTGAATCTACAATAGTTGTAAATGCTTTCTCATAACCAATATGAATCGCGCTTTGACGTGGCATACCTGCTCTAATTTCTTCTCTGATTCTCTCAAATATAAGCACGTTACCATCTATCGACATACCCAAGTTCAGTACAATACCTGCTATACCAGGTAATGTAAGTGTAGCACCTGGTATGATTGACATCACAGCAACAATTAACACCAAATTCATTACAAGAGCTATATTAGCTATAACACCAAAGACTCTATAGTAAACTAAGATAAAGACTATAACTGCAATCAGAGCTACCACAATAGATAGCATACCTTTTTCGATATTATCTTTACCGAGACTTGGACCAATTTGTGTTTCCTGTACGATATGCACTGGCACTTGTAGCGCACCTGATTTAATCATCAACGCAAGATTATTTGCTTCTTTTTGATTTAATCCTGTAATTTGGAACTGAGATCCTAGTGCTGACTGAATTGTAGCAACGTTGATTAGCTTTTCAGTTTTATTTACTACATTTTTCTCTTTACCATCTTTATCTTTGACTTTTTCATAAGTTGTATTAACAAGCATCACACCCATTGGATTACCAATATTTTTGCCTGTTATTTGCCTAAAGTGGCTTGCAGCACTTCTATCTAACTCAACCATAACAATAGGAGTGCCTGTCTGATGATCGATAGAAGGACTTGCGCCGATAATATCAGCACCACCAGCTACAGGTGCGCCTCTTAAACTATAATAGCTTTGATAACCTCTGCCATTATCTAAAGAATAAACCTTATAACCCTGCTCTTCTGCAGACAACCTATCCGTAACAGGGCTAACCAAATAAAAACTAGCTGTGGATGTACCACCTAGAATTTGCTTAGCTTGAGTTGCATCTTGCATACCTGGTATTTCAATCACCACACGATTATCGCCAGCCTGAGCCACAGATGCTTCAGCAACTCCCAAAGCATTAATACGATTACGCATAACCGTCACAACTTGTGATATAGCATCCTGTCTAAGTTGTAAAATTTTTGCACTGTTATAAGATATAAATACCGTATTATCTTTTACACTATAAACCATATTAGGGTCTTGGGTCTTTCTAAATTCAGTATTCAAATATTGTTTTAGCTGATCAACACCTACTGAGTTTTCTAGAGTAACAGAAACAAAACCATTATCTATATAATCTTGCGGAGCTTTTACTATTGATTTCTCTTCGGCTTTCTTAGAGCTGACAATATTTATATTATTATCTTTCGCAGCACTTAGAATTGTACTTAAAGAATTATCTAACTGAGCATTAATCGCAGTATTTGTATCAGCTTCTAACATCAGATACATACCACCACGTAAATCTAATCCTAAGTTCATAGGGTTAGCACCTAGCGCAGATAACCAACCTGGAGAGTTTGAAAGCATATTCATAGCTATAATATACTCATCTCCCAGACTTTCTTTGAGAGCCTTTTTAGCTTTTAGCTGCTCTTCGACATCTTTGAAGATAATAGCAACATTACTCTTATCATCTGAGAGGTTAACTCTTTGGTAAACAATTTTGTCAGTACTGAGAGTATCTTCAATATTTTTGACAAGCTGTGTACTTACATCACCATCTTTCTGAGAAATCTGTAAAGCTGGGCTTTTACCAAACACATTCGGTAAAGCATAAAAAAGTGCCAATGCTAATACAACAACTATCAAAAGATTCTTCCATAAAGGAAATTGATTTATAGGTAGGCTTCTGTTATTACTCATTGAAAATTCCTTTACATAAAAAGAAAAAAATTAAAAGACTTTATAGAAATTTAGCTTATTAAGCTTTTGTAGCACCTTTAGGTAAAATATTAGCTACTGCGTTTCTCTGAATTTTAACAACAACATTTTCAGCAATTTCCAGTTCTACAAAAGACTCATCAATCTTAGCAATTTTCCCTATCATACCACCATTTGTGACAACTTCATCACCCTTTGAAAGCTCTGACAACATTTTACGTAGTTCTTTATTTTTTTTCTGCTGTGGTCTAATTAATAAGAACCAGAATATTGCAAAAAACACCACAAGCATTAAGATTGAGCTTAATGGGCTACCAGCTGCTTGTTCAGCACCTTCTGCAAATGAAGTTGATGTAAATAATACGATTGCAGATAATGATAATAGTAACTTTCTCATTTTTTCTCCCGAAAATTTTTAATTTTTAAACGTAGGAATTTTACATTAGTAGTAGTACTTAATCAATTAAAGACTAATAATAAGATTAGAATAAGTGTTTTATTAGAAAGTTGGACATTCTAATTTTTGGCTTTATTCAATATTATAATTACTAATTTTTTTAAGCGCTGTTGCTAATGAAGCTTTCGCCCAATTAAGTGGAGTAATAGGAGATGGTAAATAATACCTTTGCTCATCAAAAATAATAACATTTATACTCTCGGGTAACAGTTCTGCATTAACTGGCTGTCCATCTGCTGTTATATAATCACTAGCTGTCATTTGAGCTAAAGCTCTTTTGAGATGCCATGCAATTTTGTTAAAATATTTATCCCTATCAAATTTTTGTGAATATTTATCATATAAATTCATCATTGCTAAAGCTAACATACTATCAAAAAACCATTGTGCTTCAGAATCTTCAAATCTTCCCATAGCTCTTTTTGCAAACTCTTCTACGCTGGAGGCATCATCTGTTAAGCTTTCTTTTGTTGTACTATCATCTTCAAACCAAAAATTACCAGATTGATAACTATCACCTTTGTAACGTATCACTCCATAATCACGGACAAGATCTCCTACTAGAGCTAAACTTTTTTGATATTCTGCAAACTCTAAACCATCGCTAAAATATGGTGTGAAAATATGCAACATCGCAGCATCACTCTCACGGTAACAAATATCATCAGAATTATAAAGTGGCGACTCTCCACCGCTAGCTATCTGAGTTTTAACTTTATCGATACCTAAGTTACTTAATTGTTGTAAATCTATCGATAGTTTAAGGTTTTTATTATCTAAAGTACTTTTCCATTGCTTAGCAGCATTCGCCACCAAAGAAATACTACTTGTATTTACTCGATCAATTTCTTCCCAAGCACCTGCATCAGCATATTCGTAATATTTTATCGATGCTAAGAAGCCAAAAAACCGTTCTAAGAATAGTAGCAATCCTGAATCATCCACATTGAATATCTGTTTTTGATACGCATCATTTAAAGCCAATAAAAAAAGTCCATGAGCATCCATCTGTTTATGGTTCCATACTTGTGGCTCACCATTTATTATCACATCATCATAACTCTCGCTGGAGCTATCAAAACGAATATGAGGAACAGCCATTTTATCTACCGCTAACTCTGGATTTGCAATAATTTCTTCAAAACGCTTCTGTTGTGCAGGCGAACTATAATATTCATAAAGCTTGTTAATTAGAGTTTTAGCATCATTTTCTCTAAATTCACTAAAGTAATAATACACCCAAATTGCATCACGCACCCATACAGCATCATAGTTTGTAGCATCATCGTTTGTATCTCTTTCCGCTGCTTTAGGAAAACCTGTCTTAGTTAAACCTATATCAAAAGCTTTATGATATTTATTTAGTATGATTTTTGCTTGGGCAGATGTAAGTTTGTTTTCAAGGATAGGCTTCAAATCCTCATTCATAAAGTTAATACTACCACCCTCTGGTATCTCTATATTTTTGCATGAATATTTCGAGCTTTGAATAAATTTTTTTATCTGATCTATATTAGACATAACACCCCCACTATTTCACGACTTTTAAATTGTGTACAATCACTACCAATGTAACCAATACCAAAAGCATAACTGGACCTACTAACATTGCAGGCTCACGCCCCAATAAGTTACCAAGCATACCAGATAGGGATGTTCCTAACGGAATACCTATTGCACCTACAGTTACTAAAAATGATGTTGCTCCACTTGATACATGTGGAAGTTTATCCATTGCATAACCTAAAACAGATGGATATATACATGAGTCACTAAGCCCTAGTATAGCCATTAAAATTAGTACTAGGACAAATGATTTTGTATATATGAAAATGAATATCGCAAAAGCAAAAACTAACCCTGACACCACAAGATAACGCTCAATCCTTACTCTAGGTAATAAGAATTTACCAAAAAAGATCCTACCCAAAAGCTGAGACCCTGTATAAACAGCCACTAGCAGACCTACATTTTTCATATTAAAGCCCAAATCAAAATGTAAATGCGGTTGATTATAGTAGTTCATTATCTGCTCTGTATAAACTATACAAAATAGTGCTATAGCCATCAAAACAATAGGCTTAGACAAAAATATAAATCTAGGCTGTGATGCATTTTCTGCTTTAGTGATTACGCCCTGTTCAATTTTCTCATTAATTTGAAGAGACAATAAAAATAATATAAATATGATAAATAAAACCATAACAACCACAAATACTGCCTGCCAACTAGTATAAAAAAGAATATTCCCAACTATAAAAGCACTAGATAAAAAACCAAGACTAAAAAATACATTTAAAAGGCTAAGTTTACCTTCAGATTCACCTTGTTTCTCTACAGTTCCCATCACAATATAGTTACATGACACTAACACATAACCAACAGCCATATTACATATAAAAGTCATTGCTGTATAAACATAAATATCTGGAGCAAATATCGATAAAATTGACCCTATAATCATAAATAACGCAGCAACTATTAAAGTATTTTTGCCTTTAAATTTTTTGATAAGGATGCCTCCAGTCGCCATTGCTAAAATCTGCCCCCATAAACCGAAACCATCAAAAAATATAATAGTATTAGAATCAATATTAAAATGCTGTGAAATCGGTACTGTCAACATGCCATAAATAGCACACTGAAAACCAGTAAACAAAAATGCCACAAACGTAAGAAGTATAGCCTTTTTACGGTCAATATCTTTATCAAACAAACTCTTCTTAGTATCCAGAGATATATCTATAGATGCCATAACAAACCCTATGCCAAATAAAATAATAGTTGCTACTTGATACTATATAGTCAAATGAGAGCAACAGAAAGATATTTATGTAGCTGAATAGCTTTTATTTCGGATAACTTTTGAAAACATCAGTAACGACTACTATCTATAACAATCAACTTTTCGATTTGTTGAGTACTCAGACATTCTAGAACCCCGATGATAAACATTTACTTTCTCAACATTTTGCGTATCAAAGTAAGTCTGAAGGTATAGCAGATCCCTAGTGTCATTAAATGAGTAACAAAAGCAAAATAAAAAAATCAAAATTGCTACTCTAACAAAAACAAATATTAATTTAATCATATCATTCAACTCTAAATTTCGATACAGTGTATTATATCACGATACAAAAATAAGAAACGATATTAATCACCAAACCACTCATCTTATGACTAAATAAATGCCAAAATAAAAACCTCTATGCCAAACTAAAGCGTATATTTTATAAAGAACCTAAGAATCTTAGTGCTTCTAGTTTAAACCTTACCGAATGAACCAATGCAAGTTACCAACCAGAAGAAGAATATAAAAAATAAAAAACACCTAGATAAACTTAAAAAGAATTTTCAATTGTTTTTTTTGAAAGATTGATTATTGAAGTGTAACCCAGTAGCGCTGTAGAAACTAACACATATCAAGGTTTAGAGTGAACTTTATTCAAAACAGAGTCCCTGATAAATTGATAAAGCAACTATCTATAATCATCAACTTTCAAATTTGTTGAATATCTAGACATTCTAGAACCTTGATGGAAAGTATTAACTTTCTCAACATTTTGGTGATTATAGTAAGCCTGAAGATACAGCAAATTCTCAGTATCATTGAATGAATAAGAAAAGCTGAATAACGAAATCGAGACTAATATCCCAATAAGAACGGAGGTTATTTTATTCATATTATTTACTCTCTATATGCAATACAGTGTATTATATCATGGTACAGCAAAAAAGGGAGTAAGTTTAATTACCAAAACACTCTCCCTTTAACAAATTATCTACACATATAATTTTAGCAATTTTATTCAGATTTGACAAACTCGCTTCATGCGATTCTTGGCTGCTAGCATTACAAGCATCTGCCACTACTGTAACACTATAATCGCGATCATGTAATTCTCTAACTGTAGACTCTATCACATAACTAGTCGATACTCCACAAATAATAATATCTTGAATACTATTCGCTTTTAAAACAACCTCTAAATTAGTTCCATAAAGTGCACTCACACGATGCTTTGTTATTATAACATCATGCTCTTGGACATCCATATCTGGATGAAAATCTGTTGCCCAAGTATCTAACTGCAAAACACCATATTCAGGAGCTTGTTTAAACATAGGAGAAACTTTTGAACACTCCTTATAATCTTTACTAAAACCAACCTTTACATGAGCAATCATGATATTATTTTCTCTTGCCCATGCAATTAATTGGTTTGCCTTTTCCATAGTTTTATCATCTTTAACTCTCTTAGCATTATGAGCTCCAAAAACACCTTTCTCATCAACTATCTCATTTATAAAGTCTGCAACAATCACGATTTTATTTTTCATTTCTTTTCCTTTTATTATTTTCTTATTAAAGACAATATGCTTGAAACACACACCATCAAAATTCCTATCATCTCCATACAACTTATAGAGCTATCATAAAACACAACATCTAATAGTGCTGCAACTATTACTGAAAAATACATAGCTGGGGCTATTAGTGAAGGATCTTTAGTGTACTTAAAGGCTTTTACTCTAAAAATCTGTGAACTAATACCAAATATAATTATAGCTACGGATACCCAAATGACTACAGGTTTCATTGACACCTCATTTAAGCTAGATATAGCAGACATGTTAAACGGTAGCAATAATAATAAAAATATTCCTATAAATGTATATATCCAAAGATTTATAATAAACACATCTTCTTTTTTGCTTGCATTGTATAAAACAACTTGAGATGCTGCATTTAAAACTCCCGCAAAAAGAGCGCAAAGATTATATGTATTAACATTACCTTCTCCAACACCCAGTATAAGATAAATTCCCAAAAAGCTAATAATAATACAAGCAAAATTAAAGTAACTAACACTCTGCTTATAAAACAAAAACCTAATAACCGGGATGAATAAAGGACTAGTATTAAATAGTAAAATGGTAATCAATAATGAGCCATTACTTAAACTTATAAAGAAAAATAACTGTGCAAATAGACTAAATACCACCCTAATAAATATTGAACGCCAAGCGAAAGGAGCAACCCTTGAAAAGGAAGAAATACTTACAACCCACCACATAAGTATGCCTCCACCAACAAATGAAACCAACATGGTTAAGTAGATCCCATCTATTTGTATCAGATACTTGCGTGCAAATGAGCCAAAGGCTATAAGAGCTGCAGAAGTCATCATAAACCATAAGCTTATAAAGTTATTAATTCGGGTCATTTTTCTTTACTCCATGAATTTAAGATATAAGAATAGTATAACTCTTGCACCAATCTGTAAAACGCTTTATTCTTACATCATAAGTAAGTTTTTCTTACACAATATGATTAAAAAAAATGACCTCCCTCCTTTAAATTCATTACCAATTTTTATAGCAGTAATGAAAACACAAAGTTATACTAAAGCTTCAAAACAGCTATTTATGACTCACTCTGCTGTGAGCCAATCTATAAAAAAACTAGAAAACTACCTTAATAAAAAACTATTTATCACGGATAAACGAAATCTAGTTATTACTGACTTAGCCAGAGAATACTACACAATGATAGACCCTCTAGTATCAGAAATTCGCAATGCAACAGAGGTACTAAAAAAACAACGCACTAAAAAATTATCTATAAACTGTATGACTACACTTTGTGCAAATTGGCTAATACCAAAACTCGATGATTTAATAAATTCACTAGTAAATACAGAAATACAGCTCATTAGTCTAGGCAGAAGAGTAAATTTTGATTATGATGATATAGATATCAGCATAGAGTATGGTATTGACAGTGATTTTAGCAATAAAAACAAATTCAAACTAGCAGATGGTGAGTTAATACTAGTTTGTAATAATAAGCACTCTGGTAGAAGCCTCTCAGAAATAATATTAGAACAAAAGCTAATCTATGTTGATGATAAAATTCGCATTGATGATTATCAACTCTGGGCACAACACAACAACATCTCAAAAAAGCCTAACAAAAATATAATCTTCAAAAATTCTCTTCAAGCAATTCAAGCTTGCTTTTCAGGTATTGGTTTCTTTGTTACAGATAGACTTCTAATTCAAGAACACATCAAAAATGGATTTCTTTATGTACCACCTCAACAAGACTACATGACAGGAAAATCATATTATCTTTTAGCAAAAGATTCAGAGACAGATAGTTTTAGTATTATCAAAAAAGTATTATCTTCATACTTTTGATTATATTTTCAATCTCATACTTAGGACATCCTATTTGATGCTTAGCCTTTATAGCTCTCTAGAAATTCTTTTCTAAACTCTTCAAATCTGCCCTCTTCTAAGGCTTGACGAATATTTTTCATTAGGTTTTGGTAATAAGTTAGATTGTGGATTGTATTTAATCTTGAACCTAATATCTCTTGCGTTTTATCTAGATGATGCAAATAACTACGACTAAAATTTTGACAAGTATAACAGTCACAGTTTGGATCCAATGGAGACACATCATCCTTGTGTTTGGCATTTCTAATTCTAACAATACCCTCTGATGTAAACATATGACCATTGCGAGCGTTTCGTGACGGCATTACACAGTCAAACATATCAACACCACGATAAACAGCTTCTACTAAATCCTTTGGAGTACCAACACCCATCAAGTATCTCGGCTTATCTTCTGGCATTTGATGAGCAGTATGATCAAGTATTCTAATCATATCTTCTTTAGGTTCACCCACAGATAATCCACCTATTGCAAAACCATCAAAATCTATCTCTTTAAGTGCCTTTAGAGATTCATCTCTTAAATGCTCATACATACCACCTTGGATAATACCAAATAATGCAGATGGATTATCTCCATGAGCATCTTTTGATCTTTTTGCCCAACGCATAGATAGTTCCATAGAATCTTTTGCCTCTTTTTCAGTAGCTGGATATGGTGTGCACTCATCAAAACACATTACAATATCAGAGCCAAGATCTCTTTGGACTTGCATTGATATCTCAGGAGATAAAAAAACTTTTGAACCGTTAATTGGTGATTTAAATGTAACGCCTTCTTCTGTAAGCTTACGCATTTTACCCAAACTAAAGACTTGAAATCCCCCGGAGTCTGTAAGTATAGGTTTATCCCAACCGTTGAAATCATGTAAAGTACCATGTTTTTTGATAATTTCAGTACCTGGACGTAACCATAAATGAAATGTATTACCCAAGATAATATCAGCACCCATTTCTTTTAACTCAACCGGAGATAGAGATTTAACAGCTCCATAAGTCCCTACTGGCATAAATGCAGGAGTCTGAATATCTCCTCTTGGGAAACTTATTTTCCCTCTTCTAGCTTTACCTTCTTTTTTAATCAAGTCGAACTTCATTACAGTCATAAAATTTAACCTTTTGAAACAGATATTAATGAATAAGTTTTTTTAAGCTACTAATCCTATAACAAACTTATAAAAATAGCTAGCGAAGATATTGCCTAGATAGTATTATCTCTTATAATAACTCAAATAGTTTTAAAATCATCAAGGAAAACAATGAACTTTTTAAATTTTAGCATACTAGTGTTTGCTTATCTTTTGGGATCAATTAATAGTGCAATTATTGTCTGTTATATATTTAGATTACCATCTCCGAGAAGCGTTGGTTCTGGTAATCCAGGAACTACAAATGTTCTAAGAATAGGTGGTAAAGTACCAGCAGTAATAACTCTTGCATTTGATATACTAAAAGGTCTAGTGCCAGTAGTTTTAGCTAAAGTATTAACTGGTAATGAGTTTATAACTGCTTGTACTGCGCTATATGCAATCCTTGGTCATATATTCCCTCTTTTCTTTGGCTTCAAAGGCGGCAAAGGTGTTGCAACTTTAATAGGTACACTATTTGGATTTAGCTGGATTTTGGGTTTAATATTTGTCACTACTTGGTTATGTGTTGCTGTGATTACTCGTTATTCATCTTTATCCGCATTAGTAGCTACTGTTATAGCAAGTTTTTCAGTAATATTTACATCTGATTTACAAGTGGCAACACCATTTTTGATAATAGCGATAATAATACTTGTTAAACACAGAGGAAATATTCAAAGATTAATCAGTGGTCAAGAAAGTAAAATCGGCGATAAAGCAAAGGCAAAAAATGATTCAAATTAAAAATTTAAAAAAAGAATACAGATCAAATAATACTAGCAACCTTGTGCTTGACAATATAAACCTTGATATTAAACAAGGTGAGATATTTGGTATAATCGGTCATAGTGGTGCAGGCAAAAGCTCACTTTTAAGATGCTTAAATCTTCTAGAACAACCTACTGATGGCTCAATATTCATTGCTGATGAAAATATTACAAAGAAGAATCCAAAACAGCTTAGAGAATTTCGCAAAAAAGTTTCGATGATATTTCAGCATTTTAACTTGCTATCATCTCGCAATGTTTTTGAAAATATTGCCCTTCCACTTGAGATTCAAGGAATACCAAAGGCCGAAATAAAAAAAAGAGTTTTTGAGCTTTTAGAGCTGGTAGAGCTTCCAAATAAAGCAAATGCATATCCTCAAGAGCTTAGTGGAGGTCAAAAACAAAAAGTTGCTATTGCTCGAGCTTTAGCTTTAGATCCTCTAGTTTTATTATCTGATGAGGCGACATCGGCACTAGATCCAACCTCTACAAAACAGATTTTGGCACTTCTTAAAAGATTAAATAAAGAACTTGGCTTAACAATAGTTTTGATTACACATGAAATGGATGTTGTCAGAAAAATCTGTGATCGTGTAGCAATTATTGACAAAGGTCGTATTGCAGAAATGGGCAAAACATTAGATATATTCCTAGATCCTCAAGCCCCTGTAACAAAATCTTTTGTTGAAACAAGCATACACACAAAAGTTCCAGACTTCATAGCTAAAAGACTTTAT
This sequence comes from Francisella sp. SYW-2, assembly GCF_008711475.1. Taxonomy (NCBI): domain Bacteria; kingdom Pseudomonadati; phylum Pseudomonadota; class Gammaproteobacteria; order Thiotrichales; family Francisellaceae; genus Francisella; species Francisella sp. SYW-2. The sequence goes on from NZ_VXKO01000006.1 coordinate 59,205, forward strand.
GACAATCCTTATAGCTATGATGATACATACCCCGTAGTACAACTAACATTCTATGGAGATAAAGGTAAGATGCCTATCATTGCTGAGATTTCTCGTCAATTTAATGCTACAGCGAGTATCATTCAAGCAAATATAGAAACAATCCAAGAACAAATAGTTGGAATTGCCATTTGTCATATCACAGGTGAGCGTCAAGACTGGGAAAATGCATTAAGATTTCTTTCAAACCAAGATGTTAATTTAAAGGTGCTAGGTTATGCAACAGCAGACAATATTTAGTTTACATGAGCTTAGCCTAATAGCTCAATCAACATGGGAAACTATTTTTATGGTTTTCATAGCTACTTTAGTGGCTGTTATAGGTGGTATATTATTAGGCATATTACTGTATATAACACAAGATAGTAAAAATGTTGCTGTTAAAGGATTTAACAAAACATTCAGTATTATTATAAATATAACTAGAAGTATCCCATATATCATATTGCTAATACTTCTATATCCTCTGACAAGACTTATAGTTGGCACAACAATAGGGACTACCGCTTCAATAGTACCTCTGGCTATTGCTGCTCTGCCATTTTATGCTCGACTAACTGAATCAGCTTTACGTGAAGTTGATAACGGGCTTATTGAAGCAGCCAAATCAATGGGAGCAACTAAAAGACAGATTATTTTTAAAGTATTACTTCCTGAATCAAAAAATTTGTTAATTGATGCTGCTACTTTAACATGTATTTCACTAATCGGTTTCTCAGCTATGGCTGGTATCGTTGGTGGTGGTGGTCTAGGTGATTTGACCTATTTCAAAGGTTACAATTACGGTAATTACACTTTACTACTTGGTGGTGTAATTATGTTAGTTATCCTTGTCCAAATCACCCAATCATTCGGCAACTATCTAGTTACAGCCAAGAAATTAACTTCACTTTGGGTTATTACTGCCATTCTATTTGGTGCAAGTGGTACACAGCTGTATGTGAATGCTGCAGCTACTACCAATACAAATGAAATAACTGTCGGATATATTACCAGTCCTCCTCAAGATAAAATCATGCAGCTAAGTAAAAAAATAGCTAAAGAAAAATATAATCTTGATGTAAATCTAGTAACATTTGGTGATTACAACATTCCTAATAGAGCACTTAATGATGGGGAGTTGCAAGCAAATGTTTTCCAACACATTCCATTCCTAGAAAATCAAATCAAACAGTTTGGTTATAAACTTACATATATTGGTAAGACTTTCTTATACCCAATGGGAATGTTTTCTAAAAAGTATAAAAATATCCAAGATATTCCAAATGGCGCTACAGTAGCAATCCCTAATGACCCTACTAATCAAGGTAGAGCATTAATGATTCTACAAGATGCTGGATTAATCAAACTTAAAGATGGTATAACTTGGAAAGCCACTACAGACAGTATAGCTAGTAATCCCAAAAATCTAAAAATCATAGCTTTACAAGCAGATCAAATCCCTAATAATTTAGGCGATGTAGATATTGGCATTGTAAATAATGACTATATACCTAAGGCAGGTCTAAGCCTAAAAGATGCTCTTTTTGTAGAACCTAAAGATTCTCCTTTTGCAAATGTTATTGCTGTTAAAGAGTCGCAAAAAGATAATCCTAAACTTAAAGAGTATGTACAAGCATTTAATACAGATGAAGTTAAACAATTAGCTGAAAAACTTTATCCGAATGGTGCTGCTATACCAGCTTGGTAATTATTTCTTTCATTTATTAATTTATAATCATAATTTTATATGTTTTAATGTATTCAAAGATAAAACTTACTATTCTAAAAATTGACAAGTATAAATAAACAAATTGGTAGTATCTTCTTGATTATAGGTACCTCTTTGGGCGGAGGTATTCTTGCTATTCCTATGATTCTTTCAAGCTTTGGTGTCGTTATTGGTTGCATCATAATGTTTTTGATGTGGCTTTTAATGACATATTCAACATTAGCTGTTGCAGAAGCCTGCCTGCATTTTGAAAGTGGTATTAGTTATCTAGGGCTTGCTCATAAACTCTTTAAGAAACCAGGAGTCATTCTGGTTTACATATGTGCTTTTGGAATACTTTACGGAATGCTTGCAGCATATATCTCTGCAATAGGCTCATCTTTTGAAAGCCTACTAGATATAAACTATATTATTATAGAGATTGGCTTTGTTATACTTTTTGGTGGATTTATATTAAAAGGCACAGGGCCTGCTGAATGGCTTAATAGGATTTTTCTTACCGTAAAGCTTATTATCATATTATTTACAATACTTTTACTCTTCAAGTCTATAAGCATCTCTAAGCTAGATAGCTATAGTTTTGGCACTCTAAAAGAGGTTATAGTTACTTTACCTATACTTGCCACAACATTCTCAGCTCACATAATTGTTCCTAGCGTTGTCAACTATGTAGGACCACACCCAAAAGATATTAGAAGAATTATTATAGTTGCATCTCTAATAATACTAGTAATATATGTATGCTGGATAGTATCAATATTTGGCAATATAGCTATTTATGGTGATAAAAATAGTTTTGCTGAAGTCTTAAAATCTCTTAGCTCCGAAGATAGTGTCACTCAGCTTATTTATATTCTTAAAGCTAATATTCAGTCTTCTGAAGTTATAACTTTAATTTATACCTTTATTACAATTTCTGTGACAACTGCTTTTATAACTCTATCATTAGCATTAAAAGATCTAATACTTGATAGATTTAAAATGAACAACCTATCAACACTAAGCAAAAACATTCTTCTAAGCTTTCTGCTTTTCATGTTACCGATATTTCTGAACTATTATTTTAAAAAGCTTTTCTTAATCGCTCTTTCTGTTGTAGGTCTATTTTCTCTAATTATGCTTGTTTCATGTCCACTAAATATGGTTAGAATACTTCGTAACCGTAATTTTGAAATAATTTACAAATCAATGAAAAATAGCAAGCTTAACAACTTTGCTCTAACTATTGCAATTATCATCATCATATTCCAAGTTATTGATTATATTCTTTAAATATTCTCTTTAAGCAAATAAAAATATAAAATATAAATAGTTATTTAATCACAAAATTACAAGGTATAGATATGCAACACACATCAGGTTTTTTAGATTTAGTAAACGATGCAAAAAGTAGAATACAAGAATGTACAGTTGACGATATCAACAAAATGAATGAAACAGAAACTCTTGATGGTTTACTTATTGATACACGTGAAGAGTCAGAGTTTGCAAATGGATATATTCCTAATGCTATTCATATTAGTAAAGGAATTATCGAAAGTGCTATTGAGTCAGCAGTTCCTAACAAAAATCAAAAGATGTATTTTTATTGTGGTGGTGGCTTCAGATCTGCTATCGTAGCTGATAAACTGCGTGAAATGGGTTATAAAAATGTAATTTCTGTTGATGGTGGTTGGAGAGCATGGAATGCTAAAGGCTATCCTACTAAATCACCTAATCAAGCTAGACCGCATGAGTTTTTAAAGCTTGTCAATAATGCCAAATCTGATATCAAAGAATGCTCTGTATCTGATTTATACGATAAGATAAACTCTAATGAACTAGATGGTGTCATTTTTGATGTTAGAGAAGATTCTGAGTTCAATAGATTCCATATCCAAGGTGCTACCCATCTTAGCAAGGGGCAAATAGAAGTCAAAATTGAGAGTCTAATTCCAAATAAAAATCAAAAAATATATTTATACTGCGGTAGTGGCTTTAGATCGGCATTAGCAGCTAAAAGCTTAAAAAGTATGGGCTATACGGATATTATATCTGTAGAAGGTGGAATCAATGCATGGTTAAATAATAACTTCCCTGTAACACAAGACTAGGAACTATATAATGTCATTTCGAATTGGTCACGGTTATGATGTGCACAAATTCACATCTTCAAAAAAAAATATCATTATTGGTGGAATTGAGATTCCATATGAAATGGGACTAGAAGCTCATTCTGATGGTGATGTATTAATCCATGCTCTTTGTGATGCTATTTTAGGTGCACTAGGTCTTGGAGATATAGGTAAACACTTCCCTGATACCGATATGGAGTATAAAAATATTGATAGTAAATTTTTCTTATCTGAAATAAAAAAAATGCTTGATGATAAGGAGTACGAAATCAGTAATATTGATTGTACCATAATTGCACAAGCACCTAAGATGCTTCCTTATATCGAAAAAATGAAAGCTTGTTTGGCAAATGTGCTTGAAGTTCAAACTAATCAAATAAATATTAAGGCAACAACCACAGAACGGTTAGGATTTATAGGTAGGAAAGAAGGCATTGCCACACACGTTGTATGCCTACTAAATAGATAACTGATTTAATTACTTCTGAGCTAGGTTCTCAAGATAGTTTGCGACTTCCTCTAGCTCAGCCTGACAACAGAAAATGCCAATATCATCATCTTCAAGCTTGTCTAAGATATACTTCACACCTGTTAGCTCACCATGTGAAATATAAGTCTTTGAGATATCAAACCCTTTGCTCTGTAAATCACCTCGGATTAATGTCGGTAGCTCAAGAGGCTCAGCTCCTCTAAGATACTTCTCTGTTTCTTTAATGACCACAAAATCAATACCATGCTTAATTATAATGTCATTTATGCCAGGTATCAGATACTTCCTATCCCCAGTAGTACCAATCATCAAGTATTTCTTGCCACCTTTATCATAAGCTTTCATCATACTCAATAACGCATCCATACCAGCTTCATTATGAGCATAATCAAGAACCACAACCTTATTATCAAACTCAAAGATATTAGCACGGCCTCTATTAACTTTAGGATCATTCTTATAGCTTCTAAGAGCTTTTTCGATATTATCAAAACTAATTCCAAGCTTAAAAGATAAAGCTATAGCAATCATAGCATTTTCGATATTATGCTTGGCAAAACCTTTAACTGTCAATGGAGCATCAACAACTGGTAGTATTTCCTGTCTAGAGTCACTACTTATCCAAGTAAAGCTACCATTTTCAACAATACAAGCATAATCAGACTTTGATAAATAATAGTCCATATCGTGTTGCTCTGGATTTTGCGTCACGATAATTTTTGCACAAGTTAACTTATCAAAGCGCTCTTTCATATACGAATTATCTAAGTTGATAATAGCATGAGAGCCTTTGCCCATCGTACGGAACACAATCGATTTTGCTTCTGCTAACTCTGCAACAGTCTCTATTCCATCTTCACCTAAATGATCAGCAGAGACATTCGTAACAGCTGCTGCATCAACATAAGTTTCTATTAAACCTCTTTTTAAAAGTCCTCCTCGAGCAGACTCTAGCAGAGCTACTTCGACTTTCTTATTTGTAAGAACAAATTGATGTCCTGTTGGACCTGAGTAATCGCCCTCATCTATCAACTCATCATTTACCTTTACCCAATCAGTAGATGTATACCCTGTAAGTTTACCTGCTGTACGACAGATATAATCAGTAAGTCTGACCGTTGTAGTCTTACCATTTGTACCTGTTACAATAACAGCCGGTATATCATAAACTTTTGACCAGTCAACATCTTCAATTTTATCGTTGTCTAAATCAAACTCATAACAACCAGTACCAGAACCAACATAAGCTTTATTCTTATCTCTAAAAGCATTAAAACCTTTGGATTTAGCTAATTCATAAAGCTTTCTATAAGTTAAGTTTTTGTCTTCATTTATAAAAGGCATTAGCTCATCTTGTGCTTCTTGAAGTGATTTGAAACTGCCTGTTTCAAAACCTTCTCTCACAGAAAGCCAAATAAAGTCAATAACATCACACGCTGGCATTGTAATATCGACAGGGGCAATCATTGCATAACGAACACCATTATTAAAAAACTTATGAGTAAGTTTTATATCTTGCCAACCTAATACAGGAAGAATCCTATTAGCCTCTTGATAAAAAAGTTCTGTCAATTTATCGCGGTGCTCTATAAGTGGCACATCCAGAACCGTTCCAGTCTCTTTAAAAAACAAGTTAGGTCCAACAAGTCTACGTGAATAACCTTCAGGAATCATATAAAGGCTCCCTTAAAATAGTAATAAACAATTAGTCGTTATCTTCTTCATCAAAAATAACTCTAACACCACTCTCATCAGCTATAACACCTGCTTTTATAACTTCAGAAATTTCTTCTGATAGACTAGAATCCTGAGCAATAATAGAAGCAGAAAACATTTCTTTCTTTTCTTCTTTTTGCTCTTTATTGTCGTCAGCATCTTCTTTGTTAAAGTAAATAATCTGCTTCCATGTTCTTTTTAATTTATCTGCAAAAATAACTACCAGATCACCATCCTGAGCCATTGCCAGAGCATGATCCACAGCTTCTTGCTCACTCTCGATAGTTTCTATCCTATCGGCAGTCACACCAGCCTCTATTAAACCTTCTTTAAGCATTCTTGGAACTTCATCAGGAGCTCGACCTCTTAGAGTATCATCACGCTTACAAATAAAGTGATCGTAATATGGTGCAGCAGTTTTAGCTATTTCGTAGATATCTTCATCTCTTCTATCACCTGGTGATGCTAAAACACATATTTTCTTACCGGCAAACTCCATATTATCAACCATCTGGCTCACAAGCTTTATTGCTGCTGGATTATGTCCATAATCCATCAGTACTTTAAATGGATGCTCCTCAAACCAGTTCATACGTCCTGGCGCTTGGTAGAATGATGTTACAAATGTTCTCAATCCATCTCTAATATCATCTAAACTCATACCCATACTGTAAGATATAGCTATTGCAAACATAGAGTTTTGAACATTATGGATAGCTTTACCTTCCATTGTAGCTGGAATCAAATGAGTCCATAAAACTGGTATATGAACATGATTATCAAAAATTGTAATCATATCTCCATTAACACCCTTTTCAATAATACAAGCTTTACCGCCAGCACGTATATGTTGTTTAACTAAAGCATGCTCTGGATTCATAGTTACATATAGTATATATTTTGCTGTTACTTTAGCTGACATTTTAAGTACATTAGGATCATCAGCATTTAGAACTGCGACATCCTTTGCTGCTTGAGGAACTATACTCTTAACTTTAGCCAAATCTTCTAACGTATTAACTCCTTTAAGACCTAGGTGATCAGAGGATATATTTAAACACGCTCCAACATTACAGTAATCATAGCCCATACCACTTCTTAGTAACCCTCCTCTAGCAGTTTCAAGGATTGCCATTTCTACAGAAGGATCTTTCAAAACCATTTGAGCTGAAGCTGGACCTGTAGTATCACCTGCTACAGTTAGTTTTCCGTTGATATAAACACCATCTGTGGTTGTAAGTCCTACTATTTTCCCAGCATTTTTCCACATATGAGCAACCATACGTGATGTTGTAGTTTTACCATTTGTACCAGTAATAGCAGCAATTGGAATCCTAGCATTACCATGTTCTTTAGGAATCAGCATATCTATTACTGCACCTGCAACATCTCTAGATTTACCCTCACTAGGAGCCACATGCATTCTAAACCCTGGAGCAGCATTACATTCACAAATAGCACCGCCAATATCGTGATAAGATTGTGATATATCATCTATCAAGAAATCAACACCACCAACATCAAGACCTATAGCTTTTATAGCTCTTTCCGCCATATCTTTGTTGTCAGGGTGTACAATATCAGTGACATCAATAGCTGTACCACCAGTTGAAAGGTTGGCTGTAGATCTTAAATAGAAAACTTCTCCATCCTTAAGAATAGTATTTTCATCATACCCAGCAGCTGCCAATAAAGTCTTAGCTTGATAGTCCAACTCTAATTTTGTTAGAACTTTCTCATGTCCAACGCCTCTACGTGGATCTTCATTTACAATATCAACTAGCTCTTTAATATTATGCCTACCATCTCCTATCACATGACCAGGAACCCTTTTAGCAACAGCTACAAGCTTACCATCAACCACCAACATTCTATGATCGAAACCAGTAGCAAACTGCTCCACTAAAACATATCTAGATACTTTATTTGCTTCAACGAAGGCATCTTTAATTTCTTGCATAGTTTTTAAGTTAATAGATATACCACGACCATGATTACCATCCAGAGGCTTAACAACTAATGGGAAGCCTAGGATTTTTGCGGCTCTCATAGCTCCCTCTTCAGTAGTTACCATCCTTTGCTTAGGCATAGGAAGCCCCAAACCTTGTAGAATAGTATTCGTCTGATTTTTATCACAAGATAAGTCAACAGCAATACTAGTAGTTTTACCTGTAATTGTTGCTCGAATTCTTTGTTGGTATTTACCATAACCAAATTGAACTAATGAATGGTCATTCAATCTAAGATACGGAATATCTCTTTTTTTAGCAGCTTCAATTAATGATGCTGTACTTGGTCCAAATTCTTTGCTTTGTGCAAATTTTATAAACCTTACTTTTTCATATTCAAAATCAAAATCTTCATTCTTATGAGCCACTTGTTTTTTAAGATCCTCTGGCAATAAAGATATCAATAAATCTCTAGCCAACTCCATAGCTCTTAGACCAACATCTTTTTGCTTATATTCATAGACCAAATTATAACAACCAAGCTCACCTGTCGATCTAGTACGACCATATGTTACATTACTACCAGCTATATCTTGAAGCTCTAGTATTGCATGCTCCCAAATATGACCCATCCAAGTGCCTTCATCCTCTCTCATTCTACGGATAAAACCACCCTTTTCTCTATATGAACAACCATGCTCTTCTAATCCTGGTAAACTATCCACAAGTCGATCTACAAAATCCTGACCAATCTTTGCAGATGGCCATTCTTCAAGCACTCCCAAATCAATTTCATGTTTAATAACAGGAAAGTTTGCATAGATATTAGGTCCGACATAAACATTTGTAGATAGTATTTTCATTAAAGACTCCTTAGATATTCAATCTTGTATACACTTAATATATACTTCACAAATCATGATACATAAAAATCATGTCCAAGAATAGCGGATTTTAATAATTCTACAAAAATTTGTAAGGAAGATAATGAAATATGATTTCGGCTTTATAGCTATTGGCGATGAGGTAGTAGATGGAGATATAGTTAATACTAACTCCTGTAATTTTGCTAAATACCTAGTAAGTAATGATTTTGAAATAGGGTTTCATATATCGTGTAAAGATGATTATGAAGATATAGTTTCAAGTATAGAGTTTCTAAAGCAAAATCATAAAAACATTATAACTATAGGCGGTTTGGGTCCCACTGAAGATGACTTAACCACAGAGTCAATTGCCAAATATTTTGACAAAAGTCTATCTTTAGACGATGACTCATGGCACAAACTAGAAAAAAGGATGATTGAAAAATATGGTAGAATTACTTTGGGTACTGAAAAACAAGCTATGTTTCCTCAGGGCTCAGAAATCTTAATAAATCAAAATGGTACTGCAAACGGATTTAAACTAGAGTTTGAGTCTGGTCGATATATATATGTTTTTCCTGGACCTCCTAGAGAGTGCATTCCTATGCTTGAAGCATTAAATCTAAACAACAAAACAAGTAAAAAAAGAAAAATAGTTCGTAAAAAATGGAATATTTTCAATATTGGTGAAAGCCTGCTTGCAGAAAACTTAGAAGTGATTAAGGAAAAATATCCGTTTGTTACTTTCAAATATAGAATTGCAGAAGGCTTTATCGAGTTAAAGTACTTTTATCCTGAAGATTGTCCTCATAGTGAAAGTATTATAATAGATGTAGAATATCTTTTAAAAGATTATCTAAAGACTAAGATTTAACTGTTCTTTCTTATCAATGAATATCGCATCAACCTGCCATTCAAGCAAGTGTTTAATTTCATCATCTGTATAAACAGAATAAACAAAAACTTTACCAAATTTACGTTTCAAATATTTAACTCTTGAATCGGTTAAGCAGCTATAATTTATTATGATTGCTATATATTTGTTTTTAACAAAGTCTTTATAAAAATCACTATCAATATATTCAAAATCCCTAACCCAGTTAACGGTGTAAAAAAGTTTACCTTGAGTAAAATCTTTATATCTTCTTAACTCTCTCATTACCACTTTTGAGAAGCTCGACAATAAAATTTTTGATTTCATAGTTGGATAATGCTCAAGAAGCTCAATAACCTTAGCGACTAAAGTCTTTTGGTAGCTTATATTTTCATTACTTACTTTAATTTCAAGATTCAAAAAAGCATTATTATGCTCCGCCCACTCGATATACTCTTTCAGTGTTAATATTTTAGCTGTTGACTTTAACTTAGGATGAACAAGCTCTAAAGACTTTAAGCTAAATATTGACATATTAGTAACATTTTTATCAATATCAAAAAACCTTTTTGGAGTATCATCATGAAACAAGAATAACACCCCATCAGAACTCATTTGCACATCTGTTTCAAACCAATTAAACCCAGCATTCTTGGCAATTTGAAAGGCTTCTATTGTATTTTCTACAGCATCATTATTTGCGCCTCTATGAGAAATATATCTATCTACATGCATATATCAAAAAATTTATTAAACTCGAATTTGAATTATACATTAAAAAATATTATTAAAATAAATCCTTTTTATTAATTTATATTGAATATTTTGTTTTTTAATAATTATCTCAATCATGATATAATTTTTGTTAATTTTTGTGATTTATTTTAGTATAAATGATTGATAGTCCGTATATTAACAAGAAGCTAGCTTCTTTACTACTACATCGTAAGCTTATAACAAGAGAGCAACTTGAAGAGATAAGTTTAGATAAATCACTAGCCAAACAAGACCTCTTAGACTACCTAATTGATCATGAATTAGTTGATAGTAAATCATTTATGATTGAATCTGCAACTCTGTTACGTTTACAGTATATTGACTTAACTGCTATAAATGTAAATTTTCTACCGCAAGATTACTTTGATGCTGAGTTTTGTAATGAGAATAAATGTTTACCACTATTTAAAAGAAAAAAGAGCATTTATGTAGCAATAGCTAATCCAATAGATAGTCAAGAAATACTAAAAAAACTACGCAGTAAATATGATTACTCTTTTACTCCTATTGTAGGAGAAATTAACCTAATACGAGAAAAGATTGAAGAATACGATCAATATCTCAAAGATGAAGGACACGTAGAAAGCGAATCAAAACTTGAGGAGCAGATGAATGCTGGTGGTGAGCTTGATATTGACTTTGTTGAAGAAGGTGAGCGTGAGGGAGATGCCATAATAGGAAGTGGTGAAGATGAAGAAGCTCCTATCATTAGATTCATCAACAATACTATTGTGGATGCAATACAAAAAGGTGCTTCAGATATACACTTTGAACCATATGAAAAAAACTTTCGTATTAGATACAGAATAGATGGCCTACTAATAGAGACTTTTAATACCAAAAAAAATCTTGGACCTAAAGTTATATCAAGACTTAAGATTATGTCTAGCCTTGATATCGCAGAAAAAAGAATCCCTCAAGATGGTAAATTTAAAATTTCTCTTTCAAGAGAAAAAGCTATTGATTTTCGTGTTAGTACATGTCCAATAAGTTTTGGTGAAAAAGTTGTACTTCGTATTCTTGATTCTAGTTCAACACAAATACCAATTGAACAATTAGGTTTCTCAGAAACTCAAAAAGAAACATATCTTAAATATATCAAACAACCACAAGGCATGGTACTAGTAACAGGTCCAACTGGTTCAGGTAAAACAGTTACTTTGTACACAGGTATAAACATTCTGAATAAACCTGAAAAAAATATTTCTACAGCAGAAGATCCTGTCGAGCTTTTTGTAAAAGGTATCAACCAAGTTAACGTTAATAATAAACAGGGTTTAACATTTGCCGCGGCTCTTAAATCTTTCTTACGTCAAGATCCAGATATAATCATGGTCGGTGAGATTAGGGATATTGAAACAGGATCGATTGCAATTAAGGCATCTCAAACAGGTCACTTGGTTATGTCAACACTACATACAAATAGTGCTCCAGAAACATTAAATAGATTGGTAGATATGGGCTTACCTAGATATAATATTGCTACTTCTGTAACGTTGATTATTGCTCAGCGTTTAACAAGAAAATTATGCCCAAAATGCAAATTAGAAGATACTGATACCGAGTTTTCATTACTTGTTGAGGACAGTGGCCTAAATGATGAGATACTTATGAAAACATTCGGTACAAAACTTGAAAAAGTAAAGAGTGCAAAGATATACAAACCAAACCCTAAAGGATGTCCAAGATGCTTTAAAGGATACAAAGGAAGACTTGGTTTATATGAGGTTATGCCCGTTTCTAGAGAAATTGCAAAAATGATATTAGAAGACAAAAACACTATGGAGCTAGCAATACAGGCTCAAAAAGAAGGAGTTGCCACAGTTAGACAGTCAGCACTAGTAAGAGTTTCACAAGGGTTAACATCTATGGAAGAGGCTTACAGAGTAAGTTAAAGGATAAAATATGCTATTTGGAAATAAGAATAAAAACAAAATAACGATTACATCTTGGGGCTATAAGGCCAAGCTCAAAAATGGTAAAACCATAAAAGGAATCATAGATGCTGATACTAAAGAAAAAGCTGAGATTCAAATAAGACAAAAAGGCTACACTGATGTTAAAGTCAAAAAACAGCCTAAAGATTTACTTCCGAAAAAAATATCATATCAGGATATAACGGAAATGACTCGTCAGCTAGCTACAATGACAAAAGCAGGTATCCCAATTATTAAATCTTTTGAAGTCTTCATAATGGGTATTCGTAAACACCCTCGTCTAAAGATATTAGCCATCCAAATTAAGCAAGCTATCGAAGGTGGTGAATCATTTTCAAAAGCCTTGAGTAATTTTCCAAAAGTTTTTGATAAGCTTTATATAGGTCTCATAACTGCTGGAGAAGAATCTGGTAACCTAGATCTTATGCTTAATAAAATAGCTGACCAACGTGAAGCATTACAAAGTATTAAAAAGAAAGTTAAAAAAGCTCTTTCATATCCAATTGTTGTATGTGTTATAGCAGCCGGTGTAACAGGGATACTTTTAACTTTTGCGGTTCCAGCATTCTCAGCAATGTTTATAAACTCTGGAAAACCCCTGCCTGCGATTACTCAAGTCACTGTTGATGCATCTAACTTCATGCAAGATTCATGGTGGAAAATTATTCTTATAATATTTATGTCACTATCAATATTTAAATCTCTGAAATTCAAATTCCCAAAAATACAAGTTGCACAAGACCATTTTATGCTTAAAATACCAATAATTGGTGAGGTTATTTTCAAATCTGCTCTAGCACGATTTGCTAGTACATTAGAGATTACTGTTCAATCAGGTATGAGCTTAACAAGAGCATTAGATATGGTTTCATTAGCAACAGGTAATGCCAAGTATGACCAAGCCGCTATAGACATTAAAAAAAGTATCAGTGAAGGAGCGTCATTTAAAGAAGCTATTGTTGAAACGGGAAGCTTCCCATTCTTAGTAGAACAGATGATAGCTGTTGGTGAAGAGTCAGGTGCTTTAGAAACGATGCTTGGAAACCTTAATAGAGTATATCAAGAAGAAGTTGATACACTTGTAGGAAGTTTGAGCTCAATGTTAGAACCTCTAATTATGATTGTGCTAGGTGGTGTTGTCGGTTTCCTTGTAGTAAGTATGTATATGCCAATGTTCCAAATGGGAGATGCTATAGGCTAGCAACCTTATTTGTTCATTTTATCCAAAATATTTTATCTAAGTTTATTACTATATTATTTTACAAAAATAGTATTATTCTCTTGCTCGTAGCACTTCCCAAGCATATTTCTTAAAGGCTATCGCTAAGATAATCTTCATGGTATAACAAAATTCACCAAAACACTTAGTAGGATATTTCCTACTTTAAAACAGACATTTATTATAACCTTCATAGAGAAACATATGATAAGTACCATAGTTATCTATAGACCCTTACTAATATAAGTTAGATGTACAATAAGAGATAGTTAATAAAATAGACTAATTGAGAGCCTTAATATTCACATTTTCTGATTCTACAACATGATGATATAAAAATCAGTATTTAAATATCTAAAATAAATTAAAAAATGATAAAAGAAAATTCGAGAGATTAATATTAATAAGTTAAGAAATTAAGCTTCTTCTTTTAAGGGAGCTGATACACTCGCTTGAACACGTTGGTTACGAGCATCTGACTTATGAATACCATCTAAAGTATTCTCATAACCAAATCCTTTAGTAATGATTTTATCATTATCTAAACCTAGTTGCTTCATGTACTCAGCTACAGCTTCTGCTCTCTTCTCAGAAAGTTTTTGGTTATATATCTCAAATTCACTTCCTGTTGTTCCTTGAGAAGCATAGCCTTTAACTGTTACTGTGTTAATATCACTGTTCTTAACAAAGTTAACAAAAGATGCTATAGCATCTTTGCCCTTACTGTTTAATTTTGAACTATCATAAGCAAATTTAGTATCTAAATAAACTGTTACATCATCGCCGTTCACAGTATAGCAAGCAACACCTTCTTTAGTTAAGTTGAAGTTACCTTCACACTGCTTAATACCTTGAGGTAAAACATACTTAGATTCATCAATTGTCGGCATAGCTGTAGTTTCTGCAGCTGTAGTAGCACCATTGTCTTGGATGTTGCCAGTATCATTATTATTATCATCTTTGCCACCAAAGAACCATGTAATACCACCACCAATCATGTTAGTACCCGCTCTACCTTGAGCACCTGACATACCACTTGGAGCCATTGTCTGAATATATCTATAATCAGCACTTACTTGAACATCTCTAGAAAGCTCAAATTTAAGACCTCCACCAACGTCCCATGCACCTGTAGCTTGACCAGCCAAATTAGCCCAACCAGCACCACCAGCAGCATATGGAGTGATCATAGTACTATTACTGAAATTAATAACACCCTCACCTAAACCTGCAAATACTCTACCAACTAATTGGTTATATTGAACTGCAAAATATTTATTGATGTTATAACCAATTATCATATTTGCACCAGCTCCAGAAGGAGAATTAGGCGTTCCAGCAAGACCATTAGCATCTACACCAAAGTACCATTGACCTGTTCTATCTTGTGGACCCCAAGTATTGTCTTTGTTAGTTAAAGAGCTATATGTATTAGCAAAAGGAGTAAGGAAACTATTTCCAGCACTACTTTGAGTAGCTGTTGAATTTGCATCTACTGACGTATCCATATTGTCAGAACCTGCAGCAAATGAAAACGTAGCCGTACCTAATAGTACTGTCGTTGCGATAACAATGTTCTTTAATTTCATCAAAAGCTCCTTTTAAAACTCTTTTTTAAACTAGTAGTAAATAAATAAGACTGAAGCATTATACAAAATTAGAATAAAGTTTCCAAGTTTTTTTTAATTTTTATGAAGTTAATATTCTATATTTGATTAATAACTCTTCTTGGCTTTCGATATTATTAGGGTCTGTTATGATACATCTTATTGGACATACCTTGGTACATTGAGACTCTTCAAAGTGACCCACACACTCTGTACACTTGTCAGGATTAATTTCATAATACTCCTCACCTTGTGATATTGCCTCATTAGGACATTCTGGTTCACATATATCACAATTTATACAATCATCTGTAATCAATAGTGCCATACTAGTCCTTAGAATATTTTAGCTTTATTTTATTAAATACACACTCTGGTACAAACTCACCTACTCTTTGATAGTTATGAATAGCAACTGCCCTAACTAACGTAGATGATATACAAGAAAATTTTTCACTGGGAGTTAAAAACATAGTCTGAATATCGCTATTAAGCTTATTATTCATACTAGACATCTGGAACTCATAATCAAAATCAGATACTGCTCTTAATCCCCTCACAATAGCACAGGCATTATACTTTGCGGCAGTATCTACCAGAAGTCCCTCAAAGCTAACAACCTTAACTCTACTATTATCTTTGAAAACTTCTCTAATCATTTGCTCTCTTGTATCTAAATCAAAGAGAGTTTTCTTACCATATGCGGTAGATACTGCTACCACTATTTCATCAAAAATATTTAATGCTCTATCAACCAAATCAACATGGCCTTTTGTGATAGGATCAAAAGTACCAGGATAAATTGCTATTTTTGTCATGACTCAATTAAAATAATCCTAACTCTAGTTTAGCCTCTTCTGTCATAAGTTCCGAATTCCATGGTGGATCAAAGACCATCACAACATCAACCTTATCAACGTTTGGCAGCATTGCTACACGCTTCTCAACATCAGTCATTAGTACAGGGCCCATACCACAACCTGGTGCTGTAAGAGTCATATCTATAATCACATGAAAATTACCATTCTCTAACTTTCTAGTAACTACATTATAAATCAAGCCTAAATCGACTATATTAACTGGAATTTCAGGGTCATAAACTGTTCTCATCTGATCCCAAACTGCATCCATATTTATAGGGTCTCCAGGCTTGATTTCATAATTTTCAACTGGATATTTAACTACCTGCTTACCTATTGCATCAGCATCCTTTCCATCTAAGTGGAGCAAATTACCATTTACGTTTAATGTAAAACTTCCACCTTTATCTTGAGTTACCAAAACTTCCTGACCAGGCATAAGCTCAATCTCATTACCAAATGGAACAGCTACTGCTTTTACTTGCCTTCTTACTATAGTTACATCTGTTGTCTTCATTTTTTATATATTCCTAAATTGTAAAGCTTTCACCACAACCACAACGAGCTGATTCATTTGGATTAGTATATTCTAATTTGTATAGTCCAAAGTCATGTTTAACATAATCAATTTGCAAGCCATTTAAAAAATCCATGGACTTATTAGATACAAAAAACTTTAGACCATGCTTATCTACTATCGTTGTATCATTTGGCTGTTTAGTAACAAAATCTATATCATAAGCTAATCCAGAACAACCCATTAACTTTGTACCTATATATATACCTATGTTTTCAGAGTCTTTAGCCAAATGCTTTTCAAAATGCTTAGCAGCAGCTTCTGTGACCTCTAGAATATTATTATTAGGATCAAAAACTTCGACCATATTATCTAACCTTTTCAGTTTATTGTGACTATTTTAATTGAGATATTACTTTTTTCAATGCTTTAATAAATAAGTCTATTTCTTCAACAGTATTATACATACCAAATGATATGCGCACAGTTGATGAAACACCCATTCTATTTAATAAAGGATGCGCACAATGCTTTCCTGTTCTAACACACATACCTTTTATAGCCAATAGCTCTCCAATATCACCAGCATTACAGCCATCAACAACAAATGTTATGACTCCTGCTTTATTTTGAGCCTGACCAATTATTTTTAGACCTTCGATTTTTTGTAGCTCTGTTGTTGCATACTCTAATAACTGTTGCTCGTAGTTTGCTATATTTTCCATACCAATAGAATTAACGTAGTCTATAGCCTCACCAAACCCTATAGAACCAACTATATCAGGTGTCCCCGCCTCAAATTTGTACGGAGGTAACGCAAATGTTGTCTTATTAATTGTTACGTCATTGACCATATCCCCACCATAGTTATATGGAGGTAATTTTTGTAGTAACTCATATTTACCATATAGAACACCAACACCCGTTGGTCCATATAGTTTATGACTTGAAAACACAAAAAAATCACAGTTTAAATCTTGGACATCCACTTTTGAATGTATAACAGCTTGAGCACCATCAACAACTACTAATATATTTGTGTTAATCTTTTTAATGTCTTCTATTATCTTTTTGACAGGATTAATAGTCCCTAAGACATTTGAGCACAAGGTTATAGCCACAACCCTAGTTTTATCTGTAATCAAAGATAAAAGGTTTTGAATATCAAGTTCACCATTATCATTGACTTTAGCCACTTTGAAAACTAATTGTTTTTCTTCACAGAGCACTTGCCATGGCACAAAATTAGCATGATGTTCCATTTCAGTAACAATAATTTCATCTCCCTCAGAAACAATTGACTTGCCAATAGAATTTGCTAGCAGATTAATTGACTCTGTGGTGCCTTTGGTTAATACAATTTCATTTGATGACTTAGCATTTATAAACTGCTGAACCTTTACACGTACATTTTCATATCTGTCGCTAGCTTCTTGGCTTAGCTGATAAACTCCACGATGTACATTAGCATAATTAAACTTATATGCATCAGCTACAGCATTGATGACTACTTGTGGTTTCTGAGCCGAAGCCCCTGTATCAAAAAAAACAACAGGCTTGTCATTAATTACTTGTTCAAGAAATGGAAAATCTTTTCTAATTTTTTTCACATCATACATTGTATACTGCCTATTAAATATATAAATCAAACAAATTATACTAAATTAGTATAATTTTGTCAGTAGTAGAATTTTATGATTTATGTAGAATAATTGAAATGAATCAGCATACAGGGACATTGGTCGCTAAACCTCCTAGAGAGGTTTCTTTATACTTACTACACATATCCAGACCTGTTTCATACATAACTTTAATAACATAGTCTAGTCCAACGAATCTCTTCTCGCCTGTATCTAAATGAGCTAATTTTGCAGCATTTATAGCCTGTACAGCCCCCATTGCATTACGCTCAATACATGGGATCTGAACTAATCCTCCAATAGGATCACAAGTCAATCCTAAATTATGTTCCATACCAATCTCTGCTGCTGACTCTATAGAGTCAATATCTCCACCAAGCAGTGCACAATAGCCAGCAGCTGCCATCGAACAGGCAACTCCGACTTCACCTTGACAACCAACTTCTGCAGCAGATATAGAGGCTCCTGATTTATATAAAATACCTATAGCGGCACATACAAGTAAATATTTATTAACAACTTTTGATAATTCATCTTGATTAATAATTTCATGAGTCTGCAGATAATACTTCAATACAGCAGGAATCACACCAGCAGCTCCATTCGTTGGTGCTGTAACTACCCTTTCACCACATGCATTTTGCTCATTCACAGCAATTGCAAAGGCATTTAGATAGTTAAAGTCAGTATTAACAACATTCTGCTCTTTAAGTTTTTTTATCATACTTGGAGCTCTTTTCCTAACCTTAAGACCACCTGGTAATATTGCTTCCGGACAAGTTAAGCCTTTTTCTATTGATGTTTCCATAACCTGCCAAATTTCAGCTAATTTCTTCAAAGAATATTGTTCTCCATAAGCTGTTTTCTCATTTTCAAACATTATCTCAGCAATAGACATACCTTCTTTTTGACAAATATTTTTTAGTTCTGCCATGCTAGCGAATTTATAAGGCTTATTACACTCCACCTCTGTAGGAACTTCATCTTTTTTTATTTGTTTTTTATCAACGATAAAACCACCACCTATAGAGAAATATTCTTTTTGACAAAGAAGCTTATCATCATCAAATAACGAAAAACGCATACCATTAGAGTGCTCTGGAAGAAATTCATCATAATGAAATATTAAATCCTGATCATAATCAAAATTAATTTCAAATTTTTGACCTAAATTAAGTTTTTTTTGCTTTAAACAGTCGTCATAAAGCTGTTTTGCTAATTCAATATCTACAGATTCTGGCAAGAACCCCATTACACCTAAGATAACTGCATAATCTGTTTTATGACCTTTACCAGTAAGAGCAAGTGACCCATATAAATCAATCTTAATTCTTGTGGTTTCAGTTAACTTGTCCTCATACAAATTAATAAAATTGCTGCCAGCTCTCATTGGTCCTATAGTATGAGATGAAGATGGTCCTACCCCGATAGAAAAAAGCTCAAACGTACTTTCCATAAAACTCCTCCAAAAGTTAAAACTGAAATAATACAAGATAATTAAATTATATCTTATTTTAATCTCTTTTCTCTAGCTTTCCAATCTGGCATATAGCATGAAATATAGTCATAAAACTCTTTGGAGTGATTAGGATGAGTCAGATGAGCTATTTCATGAAGCACCACATACTCTATAGCCTCTATATCTCTTAAAATCAGATTAAAATTTAGATTTATATTTTTTTTAACGTAGTTACATGAGCCCCATCTAGTTTTTGTCTTCTTTATTGTTACTCTATTTATTTCTTGATTAGTGATTTTCATATATTTAGCCACAAGATTATTGAGAATAATGTCTGCTTGATCCTTATAGAATTCTTCCAATAGTTTTTGCTTAAACTCTTTATTATTGATAACACTAGAATTTAGTAAGAACTCGATATAATCATCACAATAATTAACCAAGTTATGTTTTGAACAAGTTATTTGAATAGGATATTGTCGCCCTAAAAAATAAATACAATCTCCATCATCCAAATTATAATTATTGTAGTCATATCTTTGATTGATCAGTAAACGTTTAGTATGCCTATCTATCCATCTTTTTTTTGTTTGTAAAAGCTCTAGAATTTCTTTTTTTGAAACTCCTTTGGGCGAGGTAACTGTAATTACACCGTCGACACTCAGGGAAATTTTTAGATTTTTAACATTTTTATATATTATATCAACTTCATATGACATAAGTTATTGTACTGTTATATTCTGCCAGCCCTGTTTAATATCAGCATTATTACTCGACCAATATTCAGTTACCATATCTCTGATAGTAATATTAGTGTCTTTATAGTTTTTAACATTATCAAAGATGAAACCATCTCCTCCAGTAGTTAAAAAATCAATAGTTGCAAGTTTATAAGTATTATTTTCGTCTAAAGGCTGATTGTCGATTAATATCCTTTTTATTTGATTTGATTTATCTAATGTAATATTTAATCCAGCAAAAACACCTACCTGTTTATCTCCAAGTGGCTGCAAACTATGCTCAATCAATTTAAATAAATCACTCCCTTTTATATCCATAGTGACTACCATATTATCAAAAGGCATCACCTCATATATCATACCATAGGTAATATTACCTTGTGGTAGAGATCTTCTAATACCATGTGAATTAACAAGAGCTAAATCCGAACCGGTTTGATTTTTAATAATATCTGCTAATGTATAAGTTAAAGGAATATTGTAGTAACCATCTTGTGCTTCGTCTGACATATCAGCAGGAGCCTTTGTTATGATCTTATCAAGCTCAGATTTAACAGAATTATTGTATTTAGCTATTATATTGCTAACTTCCTTGTTAGGTTTAAGATTTTTTGTAGCCTGAGCTAAATTAATAACTTCAGGTGTTACTTTACATACATCGGATGTGTGACAATCATAGTGTAAAACACTTATATCTTTACCTTGGCTCTCTCCTTGTTCAACTACAACACCATTTTTCAAACCATTAACAAACTTATGACTATGTCCCGTCAAAACAGCTGAGATATCGTCAACACCATTTACCACCGCATATATTTCTGACTCATCGCCCAAATCAGCCCTCTTTGCAAAAAAGATTTCAGAGTTTTGTTGATCAGTAGGAATATGAGTTAATAAGACTATTGTATCTGGTTTTGGCAGTTTGTGCTTATTATAGTTATTTATGTACTTAACCCATTTATTAGCGCTTGTAACAGGATTCATAAACTTCAAATTCGAGACATTTTTTTCTGCTGTAGTATCAGGAGTTTCTAAGGTAGCTAATCCTATAAAATATATTGTTTTACCACTTGGTAAGGTTTCATAGCCAAAAGGCTTAATATAATCTAATGAATTTTGCTCAGTATATTTCCTATAAAAATAGTCAAATAACGAATCATCTTTATAACTAATATTTGCAGCTAAAAATCTAATACCATTCCTGTCATACCAATGCTTGAACCACTTCTGACCATAATCAAAATCATGATTCCCCACAGCAGAGTACTTAACACCAATGTAATCAAAAAAAATCATTAACCACATCACCATGAGAAATATTTGATATACCCGTACCTTGATAGTTATCGCCAGCTGCAACCACTACCAGATTTGGATGTGTCTTTTTATAATTATCTATAAAACTAGCTATTTTTGCTGCTCCAACCATGTCTTTATTGGGCTCAACCTGACCATGAAAGTCATTTAAAGATAAAACCGTTATATCATCTTGAGCATAAACAAATACAATACTAAAAAATATTAGTATAAAACTAAGATACCTTCTCATAATCATGTCCTTTAATTATAATGATAGCTTTTATATGAGCCCAGAACTTTCAAAAAAGTACTCTTTTTAAGCACTTCCAACAGAGCCTTTTGAACATTTTCATCATCTTCAGAACCTTCAAAATCTATAAAAAACAAATAGTTCCAGGCCCTATTTCTTGATGGTCTAGATTCTATTTTTGTAAGATTAATATTATGTTTACCAAAAACATTTAAGGTATTTACGAGTGCATTAGATTTATCTTCAACAGAAAAAAGTAAAGTTGTTTTATATTTACTATTATCTATATCAACCTGAATATCGTCATATCCCATTAATAGAAAACGTGTATAGTTAAAATGTTCATCCTCAAACTCATTTTGAAAAATTTTTAACCCATAAGTCTTTGCCGCAAGCTCTCCAGCTATTGCTAAATTATCTTTAACATTCTTCTCAAAAATATACTTTGCGGCTCCAGCGGTATCAACAAAAGCCTCAGGAACAAGTTTTAGTTTATTAAGGCTTTTAGAACACTGAGATAATGCTTGAGGATGAGATATAACACTCTTAACATCAGAAAGCTGCACTCCCTCCAATCCCATTAAACAGTGTTTGATTTTTAAAACTACTTCAGCTTTTACTTTTAAATTACTCTTAATTAATTCATCATAAGCTGGCACGACTGATCCAGCCAATGAGTTTTCAACGGGAATCATAACAAAGTTTGATTTACCAGCTATAGTATGTTCAATTGCTTCAGAAAACGAGAAGCATGGAACTGTCTGAAAATCTTTAATATTTTGTTGATTTAAGAAATTAGTTATTGCTTGCTCAGAATAAGCCCCATGCTCACCCTGAAAAGATACTTTAATCATATTGTATTATTAATAAACTTTTCTAAACAATATAATACATTATGAGATAATAAGATAAAATTGTTTATTTAGATATAATTGTCGTCACTAATAGCTTTTTTGATTCCTTCTTGCATATCTTCAGCAGACAGACATAGATTCTTCGCTATTGTAATAACGATAAAACTAATCACAAGAACTATTGCTGAACTCCAGTATAAATTTAAATCCCCTGTTCCGCCAAATGAGCTAAAATAAGAAACTATTGTAACTAGTACAATATAGATCCAAAACCATATCGACTCTCTAAAATTCCAATGTATTTCTTCTGATCTATCTTTTCTAAAGGTTCTATAAACTCCAAGCATAATCAAAGCAATAATTAGAGCTATACCAGCTTTTGAAACTATTGCCCATCCACTCCATAGAAATACCAAAGTAGCTGCAAACATACCTAAAGTTGATAGCAAATAAGCACCTTTAAGCCTAAATGGTCTATGCATGTCAGGTAGATGATGTCTAAGTGCCATGGTTGATGTTGGACCAGTAATGTATGTAAGAGCGATCAATGACGTTAAGAAAGTAGCCATTTCTTTCCACCCAGGGAATGGAGCAAACATAACTAAAGCGATCAAGAAATTAAGTCCAATAGCATAGATTGGTTTTTGCATAATTGGGCTTAACTTCCCTAAAACACTTGGCAAGTAACCGTTATGCACCATAGCTCCCAAAGATTTTAGTGCAATACTAAAGTAAATTAGACCAGCCATAAGAGGGAATACTATAGCTCCAAAGTAGAGTGGGTACATAACCCATGTAACTCCAAAACTTTGAGCCATTACAGCAAATGGACCAAAACTAGATGAACTAGCTCCTGGCATAACAACACCTTGCCAATCATTATTGTGTACAAACTTTGACATTACCAATAAATACGCAGCCTGTAAGAATAGAAAAATAATCAAACAAATCAAAACTGCCCCGATCGTTGCAACTGGAATTGATTTCTTAGGGTTTTTTGTACTTCCTGCGAGTTCTACTATAGTTTTAAAACCAGTAAAAGCATAAGCAATACCACCAACTGAAACTGCAGCCAAAACACCATTAAACCCAAATGGCATAAATGATAATTCTTCTGCTTTCATATCCTTTAAAGCTGGTAAAGTAAAACAAAATATAACAAATACAATCGATATAAATATTGGTACAGCAACCTTAAATAAAGTAACAATATTATTAATTTTTGCTAACCATTTAAGTGAATAAAAATTAATAACACAGAATCCTAAAAGGAAAATTATTGCTAACGGTACTCCAGCCATCGACAAAGCACCATCTCTGCTAGCATCAATGAGTGATGGATAAAATACTGCCAAATATTGAATAACTGCTTGAACCTCAATTGGTGCTAAGACCAAGTATGATATCCATGTAATCCATGCGAACATATAGCTTGTCATAGTCCCATGAGTAATGTGAGGAATGCGTGAAGTAGACCCCTCAACTGGTACAATTGTACAAACCTCAGCAAACACTAAGGCTATAAAAATCATTAAAATTGCACCTACTATCCAAGAAAGAATAGATCCAGGACCAGCTTCCTGCGATGTATACTGCGCGGCAAACATCCACCCTGACCCCATAATAGCACCAACACCCATAGCTACCAAGCTAAGGGTAGAAAGACTCTTCTTTTCCATGTTATCCTTTAATTAACAAATTACTAAATAGTAATTAAGAGTTTACTGCGAATGATCTTACATGTAAATACTTCAGGAGTTATATAACCTCTCTTATAACTCTCTCGTTTAAGGTACTCATAATATCATACTCGATTGTATTGACTTGCTTAGCCATCAGAAAAGCACTGTTTCTATTGCGTGGAATATCAGATATTAGTTCTACTACATCTCCTACTTTAACATCGTGTTCATTATAGCCTAGTGAAACCGTTAATCCATCCATACTCATTCTTCCAGCCATAGGGTATAGTACATTGTTGATACTCACAAACCCTCTATCACCAAGCTCCCTAGGAAAACCATCGCCATAGCCAATAGGTATTACAGCAACTTTCTCTCCATGAAAACCCCTATATATCATAGAATAACCTACACCATCACCTTCTTCCAAATCAATTATCTTAACTACCTTTGATAATAGCCTTGCTATAGGCTTTATTTCTCTTATAGGTCTATCAACATAAAACTCTGGAAGAAAACCGTAAGTTACAATACCTGGGCGAATCATATCATAACAAATTTCCTTATCTCCTAGAAAACCATAAGAATTTGATAAATGACAAATTATCTTACGAGATAACTCTTTAGTATATTCAACAATTTCTGAAAATCTCTTTTTTTGCTTAGTATTTGTTGGATGATCTCGATTATCAGCACATGCTAAATGGCTATAAACTCCTTCAAGTAAAATCCACTGAGAGTCATGTGCTCTTTTTATAGTTCTACAAGCATCACTATAACACACCCCCATACGATTCATACCTGTGTTTATATTAATATGGGCATATACTTTTTTATCAAGCTCTTTGGCTATTTGCTCTAACTTTTCAATATCTTCATAGTCTTGAATGCTAACTCTAATATTTTCTGAGATCATTTTTTCAATATATTCATAGTATATTACTCCAAATACTAGCACTGGATTTTTAGCAACAGCTGTTACTCTAAAAGCCTCTAGAGAGTTAGCAACAGCAAAAAAATCTACTAAATCATGTGTATTCTCTACTATCTCTTCTATACCATGCCCATAAGCATTTGCCTTGACAGGAAAACACATCTTAGCATTGCCAACATACTCTCGAATAATTTTAATATTATTCCTTAAAGTTTGTTTACTAATTTTTAAAATATTCATAAATTTCCCACACTATTTATAAATAACATTATTAATTTTATTTTTTAGGACTAGAAGTGAAAAAGCAGCAACTACAGTAACAATAGCAATCCACATAAATAAATTCTCATAACCCAGATAGCTATTAATTTTAGCTTGACCAACTAGCAATGAGCTCTTTGAGTGTTCCAAATCTTTACTAGCATAAAGTGAAGCCACGTATGCTCCTAGCTTAATACCAACTGCCCAAGTTAAAAACCACATCCCCATACAAAAGCCTCTGACCTTAGTCGGGACAAGTTGCGTTATCAAAGATAAGCCAACAGCCGTTGCCATAATCTCAGCCCAGGAAAAAAACACACCTACAGCTATGACTTCCCACCAAAAGGAAACTTTTGTAGAAGGATCATTAAAAACACACACCAAATATAAGAAACTGTAACATATCCCAGCACATAACAAGCACAAAGCAAATTTACTTGTTGATCTTAATCTATCACCCATTTTATTGAAATACATAGCAAGAAGTGGAGAAAAAATTAAAATCCCTGAAGTATTTAAAAGTCCTGGTACAGTTTGTGAATTCAATTTTATACCCAAAACATTTAAATCCACATGATGAACATTAAATAGGAAGAATGATGTTGTCTTTTGTGCATAAGTCATAAAAAATATTGTTGCATAAAATATAAATACTAATAAAAGTAGCATTTTTAAGCGATACTCTTTATCTTGCTGAAAAGTAACATTTATGAAATAACCAACAATAACTACTACCGCTAGAATAAGTACAATAATAATTAAATCACTAAAATACAATAAGCCAGTAACTACTGATATAAAAAAGACTATTCCTACTATAGCTAAAACCAACTGCTGAAAACTAAGTGTTTTTTTACCAACTGGCGCAGCTATTGTTGAAAATAATTTCTTATTCATAAATATATTGCCAAGAGCTAGTAATACTCCACAAGCGCACACCCCTAAAGCAATTCCATAATGCCTATTTTCTAAACCATATGAATCTGCACTGCTTAAATAAGGTATTAGAATAGCACCTGATAATGCTCCAATATTATTAGCCATATTAAAGTAAGCGTATATAGAGTCTAACTTTGCTGGATCTCCTGCATATAATCTAGATACACTGTTCAATGTCATTGGCACAAATAAACATGCTCCAACAATAATCATTGCCAACCCTATATAGATCGAAAAATTCATTAGCATATCACTAGTCGCTAACAATGAATATCCTGATAATAGACAAATACCACTGCAATTAAAGTCCTTCTCACACCTAGGGCCTTATCAGATATAAAACCTCCCAAAGAGCTCAGAACATAACAAAGAGCAGTAAATGAACCAGCAAAGGTTGATGCGTAAGATTCTGTAAGATTTAACTTATTTATACAGAAAAATATTAAAATATAAAAAAAACCAAAAAAACTAAACCTTTCAAATAATTGTAATAAAAATAATGAAATGAAGTATTTCGTTCGTTGTTTTTCCTCTATATATTGCACTACACACCCTCCTTGTGTTCAAGCCAAATTATCTACAAGCTACTGAAACTCTTTCAAATAGCTCTTACAGCTTTATAATTAAGATCACCCATAAAGATATTACTTTATAGATCAAGATAGTTACCTAGATCAACAACTGATCTCAAATGATTCTTGCATATTTTTTATGAAATTATCAAGCTTTAGGCTAGCCAAAAAACTTTGTAACCTACGCCCACAACTTCCATCTGCAATATTGACAATAAAACTAAACACCACTAAATCTAGTAATGATAGCTTAGAATTGAAGAAATACTCTTTTTCACCTAAATAGTCTGCTATAGCTTGTAAATCACGCTCAGCTTTTAAATAAATTTCATTATTAGTTAAATTTGTTACACCAGCAGCCTTTAGTTGACGCAGAACATTTCTCTTAGCAACAGGGTAAACTATACTCGCCATAGCCTTTGGTAGCTTAGTGGACTCTAGGAACTCTTTTTTCCATGTATAATTATCTTTATCAGCCCAACGACTATACACTCCGACCCAGTACAAGCTATCCTCACATAATCTTATAAATGCTGTAGATATGGCTTTTTGTTTAGGGTTTAGATGCTCATCCAAGTTATTATGATTTTGCTTATCTAACATTTCGATAATTAGATTGCTATCAGCAAATTTCTTACCCATAGTCTCTATATATGGCATTTTGCCTGTTGGTGATTTATTAAACTCTAAACTAAAATGATTTTGATAACTCAAATCAGTAGCTTTTAAATATAGCTCAAGCTTTAGACAAAAAGGACTACAACTATAACTCCTTCCTTTTAATTTCGGTAACTGGTGTAAATGAATAATCATAACTTCCCTTCTTCATCAAAATTTATAACATTATTTGCTGCTGATCCTGATTGAGTGTCTTCAAATTGCCTAGATACAATATTTTCTTTGACAATATCAGCTTTCTCAAACTCAGATATCACAATATCATCAAGTCTTCCATTTCTTATAACAATATACCCTCGAAACCTCTCATCAGATGATGAGCTATTATAATCAAATGAGTATACTCTATAAAAAACTAAACGCCTATTCTCAAGCTTAACATCTATTTTACGTAAACAAACAGTTTCATCTAGCAACTCCAAGTCATATTTTGCTGTTGAGCGTTGAGCAACATCTACAGCATATTCCTTATTTTTCATAAAATTACGCCATAAAAAGAAACATAATCCTAAAAAAATAATCGTATACAATGCTAACGACATATAACTACCTTGAAAATATCTTGTAAAATATCATTATATGTTAAAATCTACTCGTTAAAAACATACTTTTTGATCGCTTTGAAAATTTTAAAATACTTCTATGGTTCTTTCTTTGTAACTCTTATTGGTATCGGTATTGCTATATTTATTTATCCAACTGCTCCATTAGAAACAATATACTCGGTATTAATTCTGGCCATACTTGAAATTTCTCTTAGTTTTGACAATGCCGTCATCAATGCAAAAATTCTTGGACAAATGTCACAAAAATGGCAAAAGATCTTTATCTACTTAGGTTTACCGATTGCCGTTTTTGGTATGCGTTTATTATTCCCAATTTTATTGGTAAGTGTCACAAGTGGTATTAATTTTACTAACGTAGTTACACTTGCCCTAAACAATCCTCAACAGTATCAAAATATATTAGAGCATTCCATGCCTTATATTTGCAGTTTTGGTGGTAGTTTCTTACTTATGGTTTTTCTGAACTTTTTTCTCAGTGAAAATGAAGGTCATCATTGGATACCTATAGTTGAGAACAATAGGATTACAAGAAAAATACGTGATTATAATGGTGGATATATTCTATTTGCAATCTTTATTGGCTTAATAATCATCTATGATGCAGAACCTGATTATCAAGGCAGTTTAGCAATTGCTTACTTTTTGGGTATAGTTGTACATGAAAGCATTGGTATGCTTAACTCCATATTTGATACATCGCATATAGATAGTTCGACAGTTGCTCGCAATGGCATAATGGGATTTATTTACCTTGAAATAATAGATGCATCATTTAGTTTTGATGGTGTAATTGGTGCATTCGCTATTACAGCAAATATTATCATAATTATGATTGGTCTTGGTATTGGTGCAATGTTTGTAAGATCACTGACCATACTATTTGTACAAAAGAAAACTCTGGCAAAATATATATATTTAGAACATGGTGCTCACTACGCTATTGGTTTTTTAGCAGCTGTACTATTACTAAAGATATTCGTTCATATTCCAGAATGGTTTAGTGGTTCTATAGGAATACTAGTATTGTTTATAGCATTTATTCACTCTGTAATATCTGCCAAAAAGTTAGAAAAGCAATAGCTCTAAGTCATCTACATTTCTAGCTATATATTTAGATAATTGTGATACTTTTTCTCTTTCAACATGTTCAAAATATGCTATGAACTTATTAACATAACCGCTTTCATATAGCTGATAATCTGTATAACCATCACCAACAGCTATAATTTCACCATTTATCAAATCTTTGACTTTATCAAAAGCGCTTAACTTTGAATCACATGCTCCATTAGAGTTATCAAGAGTCTTAAAGCTTCCATCGTCATTCCAAATAATATCTACTGCAAATATATTATCTCGTGGAATATGCAAATAATCTGCAAATGGCTCGATACTCTCAGTTAATCCTCCACTAAAAATCCATATTTGATAACCTTTATTTCTAAGTGTTTCGATTATTTTCTTGATACCACTTGTCAATAAATCAGGACAATACTTATCTGCAAAATCTTTGATACTTTGCTTTGTTGGACTTGCAATAGCCAATCTTCTTTCAAGAGATTCTCTAAAACAAATGTCTCCTTGCATACCTAAATTGGTAATACGCTCAATTTCTTTTAGCTTTGAAGGAGATTGCTCTAATAATGGCTCTAAGATTAACTCTAATGATTCTTTTTTAATCAATGTTGAATCAAAATCAAAAATTACATTTTTCATAAAATACTACTTTAAGTATACCCCATGCAGAGCTGGAGGAATTAGGATTGGTAAATATGCTTTATATACTAAACTTAAATCAGTTGCATTTAAATAGACAATATAACTAAGTTTCTTGTCTGTATCGATAACATTTACAAATATAAGACCATCATCTTCAGTTTGAGCTTGTGGATTAGCTATAAATATAGGTTCTGAGACAAAATTATTTCCAAAACAATATTCAACCACATCATTATTTGATAAGTCTATTTTTATTATGCTATTAAAAAATTCTGCTTGATCTGTACGCTTAGCTAGATAAACATAACGATAATTTTTTATCAAAAATTTCTCATTAATCCTTGGGAACTCAACATTAAGAGCTGTAATAATACTTTTCTCTATAGTGTTACGACCGACATCAACGACCATTCGTGTTAGCTGTGTTTTTAGTCTACAATCATCATTCTCAATATTTTTAAAATAGAACTTCTTATATGGTTCAAGATTATCGGTATACTCAATAAAGTCTAGATATATTTTATTATTTTGTTCAAAAGCATTAACACTATGAAGGAAGACAATACTCTCAGCATCTACAATCCGAACATCATATGTTCGTCTATCAATAACCAATAACTTGCATTTTGCAGTATCATCATAAGATATAACTTCTGAAACAGGTTTAGTCAAAAAATCAAGTGGATTTGCTCTTAATGGACCTAAATATAAAACAACATAGTTCTCTGTAAGAAATAGCGTATGGTTATATATAAATTGATTATCATAGAATTCATATATTTTTGTTCTTTCTGAAGAATTTTTAGCAATTTTATAAATAGTGTATTTACACTTTTTTGATATATCGACGACAAAGTTAAACTGTTCTTTCGTGACAGGATCAAACTGAGGATGAGCACAGCTAAACTGACCTTTCATTTTATCACTAAAACTAAATTCTTTTAATGTATGCAAATCATTCTTCTCTGTACACGATAAAAAATATTGAAAGGACTGATTAAAGCCTTATATATTCATTATTTGCGAAAGATGAAAAAGTACTTTAATCAGCTAAGAGGAAGTCTATCTGAAATATTCAATTGGCACAAG
>NZ_VXKO01000060.1:0-1973 GCF_008711475.1 Francisella sp. SYW-2
TCATTACCTAATGATTCTTCTAAACCTAAAAAGAAAAAATCCATAACTACTAAAAATATAAATATCTACGATATCTATATTTTACAAAAGTTCATAAGTTTAATGAAAGATTAAATCAACAGTCTTATAAAGACCTTGAGATTTATCAGCTGGGATATCATCAGTCGGTATCAGTAGTTCAGATACCTTTGGTTTACCTCCCTCTAAGAAGGTGTTTAAATAATAAAGAAAAATAATTTGTTGAATAAATTTAATGTAGCCCAAATAGTGTTTTTTAGTCATAAAAAATCTTTCACTACAAATAAATGTTCATAGTTTTAATTTATACTGATAGAAATGATTAATCAATTTTTGAATATTAATATTAGCTAATTATTTTAAAAAGATACTAAAAAATATCATAAAGTAATTTTTTTCAAAAAACATTAAAAGTAAATAACCAATAAATAAAAAAAGTATCATTAAAAAAGCGTATAAAAGTCTAATTTTTTTCAAAAACTTGTTGTACTTAGAAGCTTGCCCTTTCTTGATAAGAATTTTATCTTTTTCAAAATGGAGTATTCCGGACGAACCAAGTATTTTGATTTCAAAAGGTTTTAAAACTTCAAGGGCTTTAAATAGCAAATTAGTTTCATAGTGATTATATATAGTGATTTTGAAATTTGAATATAATAGCTGACCAGCTGAAAGCAATAATTTTAATTCAATTGTTTTTTTGAAAAAAGTATTAGGGTTATTAGCTATGTTTGTAGATAGGTTATTTAATCTTTCAAGTTTTTTATATATTCTATTTTCTTTTGAAAAAGGGTTTCTAAAGTGTTTATATAAAAATACTGATATTATGATTATTACTATGACAATAATAGATTGTGTTTTAATATTATTTGTTAGCTCAATTAAAGAGTTTATTTCAGATATTAGCTGGCCCATGATTCACCTTCATAAAACATTACTTTGCTACAAATTCCCCTTCAAGTGTTGAAGGGGTAGCAGTCATTAGACTGACGGGGTAGTACTTTTTTGAAATCTACAAACTATCCAATTCTTTTTTAGCAGATTCTAAGTTTAGTTTATCAGCACCAGTAGGACAGTATTTAGTGTTTTCAGCTGTAGGTTTATTATCTTGGTATAGTGCTATAGCTTGGTTTAGATACTCTTTAGCTTTTGAGTTATCTTTTGGTAGTCCAGCAGAGCCATCTATATATGCCTCAGCTACTAGCTGTTCGCCCATTGCTATACAGTATGGAGCTTGTTGGGTAATAGTCGGTAAATTAGTCATAAAAACACCATTTTTAGCAGGGTCATAGCTTTGATCTACAGCTATTTCATACCATTTGTATGCGGTAGCTAAATTTCTACCTGGGAATTCATCTTTAGAAGCATAGAAATCTCCTAGTTGATTTTGAGCGAAATTATTACCCAAATTAGCAGCTCTAGTTATATATTCTAGCCCTTTAGTTTTATCCGCTTTGCCTGCTTGTCCAAAGTAGTAGATGTTGCCTATACCTGTTAATGTTCCTGTATATGATTTCAATTCATTTTTATTTGTTGGAACTGTTTTTTTACTATAGTAATTATCTACTTTTAACCCATATTTTAAAGCATTTTTGTAATCTTCAATTTGAGCATACGCATTTGTTATTAAAACTTGAGCATCTATATTATCTTTTTCTGCATATGGTAGACACTCTTCAATAGCTTTATCGTAATCTTTTTTTAAAGAAGCAATTGTACAATCTTCCATGCTTGCAAAAGAGTAAGTTGATATGCCTATTAATAAAGTTGATAGTAATAGTTTATTTTTTAGTTTCATTTTATGTTTTTCCTTTTTTGGATACTACAGTCAAGCCGTAGTATTGTAAGTTAAATCCCTAGTATAATTTTACCTAAGGAGTCAAATTAAAGTGAAAAGCTTTAGTTATAAGCTAAGCGACCGTCGTAGGATAGATTTACACAATCGTCGTCATCAAGGT
>NZ_VXKO01000061.1:0-1827 GCF_008711475.1 Francisella sp. SYW-2
TTGTGCCAATTGAATATTTCAGATAGACTTCCTCTTAGCTGATTAAAGTACTTTTTCATCTTTCGCAAATAATGAATATATAAGGCTTTAATCAGTCCTTTCAATATTTTTTATCGTGTACAGAGAACAATCTTAACTAGTAGTTTCTTAAAGTATATCTAAAATTAGTTATATTGTACTTATCTCCATCGTAATTAACATCAAACCTAGCATACAATAAAACATCTTCAATTAGTTCCATTCCTTCTGCTCCTGCAAACCCAACAGAGCCTGTTGATGTAAGTGTAACAGAGCCAGATCTAAAATCTTCAGCCTCAGGTATTAAATCATCCTCATTTATTACATTATAAAATCTAAAAACAACCTCATTATCTGGTATATTTAATATATTATTGTTATAACTATCTCTAAGGTTATTCCAAATTATAGCAAATATACCTTGGTGAAGAATACCAAAGACGCTCAGCTCATCTTTTTCCAAAAACGTTTTTAAACCTTGTTTATCAAACAGATAATCACCAAAATAATAAGTATAACCCCTATCGGAGTCTAGAATCGTTTGACTTATTTTTGGAACTTCCTGGGTATCTTCAACAAACCTTTCTATATCAATTGTGTTACTAATCATTTTTTTCACTATACCTTGTTGTATTAAGTTAATTTTTGTAGAATAACTTTTCTATAATAATAGAAAGTAAATCATTTTTGTATTTTTGTAATAACTGATCTATCTCATCAATTTTGGGATAACTTAACTAGGGATTGTCCTAAATAACTAAGTTATGTTAGGATAGTTTTGATAAAAAAGAGTAGATTAAATTGTTAGGGTTCTGTCGCAAACTGACAACCGCGTAATTTTGTAGTATTATTTTATCACAAATATTTCTTTAAATTTTAGATGTTAGATTTCACAGGTAGGCACTTTACAAAACTTTTAATTCTCCAAGCACTTCGTTGGTATTTATCATATCCATTAAGCTACAGGCATGTAGAGGAGTTGATGAAAGAACGTGAAGTTAGTGTAGATCATAGTACTCTCAATCGTTGGGTTATAAAATATGCTAAAGAGCTAGAAGCCTACTTTCAGTAAGAAGTTTAGGAAATATGGTATTTATGTAAGTTGGAAAATGGATGAAACTTACGTAAAACATAAAGGTAAGTGAGTTTATCTATACAGAGCAATAGATAAGCATGGCGATACATTAGAGTTTATGGTTTCAGCTAAAAGAGATGAGAAATCTACTCGTAAATTTTTCAAGAAAACCATTGGCAAACATGGCTTACCGGAGAAAGTTAATGTAGATAAGTCTGGTGCTAATGAAGCTGCTTTGCTAAGTATAAATATCTTTCTGTTTTTGCTTGGGATATGGTTAACTCATGATATAGAGATTAGACAAAATAAGTATCTCAATAATTTGATAGAGCAAGATCATAGAAATATAAAAAGATTAACTCGACCCATATTAGTATTTAAATCATGGGATTCTATGGAATCTACTATAGCAGCATAATTGTATCTAGAGGGTTGTGATTCTAGAAAAATTGTAAATGCTCTATAAGTTTGCGACAGAACCCAAATTAACCTCAAATTTCATTAAAAATGTAAAAGTTATCAGGAATAAATAAATCAGCCAAGATTAACTCAACAGTCTTGCTGTTTGCGACAGAACTAAACTTATGCTATAAATTATACTTTTGATACAGTTTATTCATAATTTACACATATTTTTTATTATAAAATAATACCTAACTAATTAAATGAGGAGAAAACAATAATGAAAGATGTAACTAAATTTTTTGTTCTTACAAATAATTTAAAAATGTTTT
>NZ_VXKO01000062.1:0-1524 GCF_008711475.1 Francisella sp. SYW-2
TTTAACCAAAAAATGGTCTATGCCTGTGAGATACTGGAGTGAAGCTATGCCTTATTTCGCTATCGAATTTGAAGATAGAATTCAGAGGTTTATGTAAATGAATTTACACAATTATTTGGAAAGGCTCCTACTACCAGTTTGCGACAGAACTCTTTATATTTCTATGATCCTGTTCTATCAAATTATTGAGATATTTATTTTGCGTTCTGGGCCTAAATGGAAAGGCTCGGTTTAAACATCTATACTAAATTTTTCTTTTATAATTTTTTTAGTATCTTCAGCAAAATCTTTAACACGAATCCATATTATATTATTCTCAGAATGTTCAGGTTCTCCAGGAGGAAAAGGTAAATCTCCTAGCTTTTCATTAGTATTGTCAAATAATTCAATACGACCATCTCCTTCCTTAAATTTGTCAGATTCTTTAATATCAGGACCCTCATTAAAAGCTTCTAGTTTGTCAATCTCTACCATAAAAAGTTGATTTCGAAATCCTGAGTTAGGATATTGTGTTTCTAATAGTTTTTTTAGTTCTTCTGCGTTTATTTCATGATCACTACTTTTGATTATATTTAAAAGTTCCTCTTTAAGCATATCACATTTATGTTGGTAAGCATATATAGCACCTTCATATGTGAAATATGCTCTCCCTGGAAAAGTATCATATGATTTCCATTTATCTAAACCATCATCATATATTGAGATAAACATATGATCTGGAACAATATTTTCATCGAAATCGGTTCCTCCAAAATATGCACCAATAACCTTATTACTTTCTGAATCCGGCTTTAATCCGAATGTTAAGCATAAAGTTTCAAGAAATATTTCTCTTTTATAATTGACATCGGTGGTAGATGCATATTCAGTATATTGACTATTAAGAAAATCAACCCATTCATTACCAAATTGTTCAGAAAAAAATGATTCTGCATTTTCTCTAAATGCTACAAGCTCCTCGTCCTCGTTAAAAAAATAGCCAAAGTTGGTCCATAATTTATTAGTATAATCTTGATCATTTTGTCCATATAATGCAAACTGGTAACAAGCCATGTTATAAACGTTTTCTTTATATTCTATTTCCGTATTAGATTCCATATTACACTTCCTATTTTTTATTATTTTACAAATCTGGAACTAATAATAAAAATATAAAGTAACAAAAATATAAACCGCGTAATATAAATTGTAAAGTTCTGTCGCAAACTGGTAGTATGGTCACAATATTACTAAAATCAGCTATCTCTAGATACAGTTATGCAGCTATAGCATAAAACTGATCCCAAACTGTCATCTTATCAGCATTAATGTGCTGACCCTTTTTAATCATGTTAACCAATTCATAACCTGCTATGGTAGATTCCTTAGAGTCCCATGCTTTAAATCCTAGCATGGGTCGAGTCAACCTCTTTATATTTCTATGATCTTGTTCTATGAGATTATTCAAATACTTATTTTGTCTAATCTCTATACCATGAGTATACCAAATACCTAGCAAGAATAAGAAGATATTGATAGTGAGTA
>NZ_VXKO01000063.1:0-1339 GCF_008711475.1 Francisella sp. SYW-2
GGCACTTTCCAATTAACTGTGTAAATTCTTAATTAAGATGCTAGATTATTTCTAGCAAAATATTAAGGATAAAAACATGTCTAAAAATAGAAAATCAGAAGATATTTACTCAATGCTAGCAGATCAGATAATAGATTCTGGAGTAGATGTTAATCAGATGTTTGAGAAAGATGGCTTGCTTAAACAATTAACAAAACGGTTATTAGAAAAAGCATTAGATACAGAGATGAATAGTCATCTTGGCTATTCAAAGCATCAACGAAGCAACTCTTCAAATGCTAGAAATGGCTATAGCAATAAAAGCTTATCTACAGATACTGGAAACATAGATATCTCAGTGCCTAGAGATAGAGAAAGTGAATTTGAACCACAAATAGTTCCCAAAAGAGTAACAAAGATAAATGGTTTAGATCAAAAAATCATATCTTTGTATGCTAAAGGTATGAGTACCACAGATATTCAACAACAATTGCTTGAGCTGTATGATACGAAAATAAGTACAAGCTTCATAAGTGATATTACTGAAGCTATTATTGATGATGTTAAAGCATGGCAGAATAGACCATTAGAGTGTGTTTATCCAATAGTGTTTTTTGACTGCATAGTCGTTAAAGTTAGAGAGGATAAGCGTATTATTAACAAGGCGGTATATATTGCTTTAGGTATATCTTTAAGTGGTCACAAGGATGTATTAGGTCTTTGGATAAGTCAAAATGAAGGTTCTAAGTATTGGCTAGGAGTTTTTACTGAATTAAAGAATAGAGGCTTACAGGATATATTCATAGCTTGTACAGATAATTTAAAAGGCATGTCTGATGCTATACAGGCTGTATACCCAGAGGCAAAACATCAGCTTTGTATTGTTCACCAAATTAGAAACTCTTTAAAATATGTGCCTTACAAAGACAAAAAGGAAGTGGCAAGAGAGCTAAAGAAAATATATGACGCTGAAACTATTGATATAGCAGAATCTGAGCTTGAAAATTTTGCTAGCAAGTATGATGCTAAATACCCATTAATTTCAAAGTCATGGCTAAATAATTGGGATAATTTAACTGTATTCTTGCAATACCCTCCCAAAATCCGTAAAGTAATTTATACTACTAATGCGATAGAGTCGCTTAATAGTCAATTTAGGAAAGTTATTAAGAATAAAAAGTTATTTCCTAAAGATGACTCTGTTTTCAAATCTTTATACTTGACTATAGATTATTTAACCAAAAAATGGTCTATGCCTGTGAGATACTGGAGTGAAGCTATGCCTTATTTCGCTATCGAATTTGAAGATAGAATTCAGAGGTTTATGTAAATGAATTTACACAATTATTTGGAAAGGCTC
>NZ_VXKO01000064.1:0-1314 GCF_008711475.1 Francisella sp. SYW-2
GAAGTAGATACAGATGAAATAGAAGATAGTAGTGACTCTTCTTTCAATCCATTTAAGGAAAAAGAAGAGTAAATATCATGAGGATTATAAGGTCTAATTCTAATGAATAGATTTGAATTGGTAATTTAATAACATTGAGGCTAAATATGAAAGTATTACTTTTAGTTTATAAATCATTATTTGCCAAATAATTTGTCAGGTAGTTACCAAACAAAAATTGAGGATGTGCTACTATGAACACCGTAGAAATATATGCTGTTGCGCTTAACGTTAGTGAAGGAATAATACAAATAGATAAAGATAAAGGTGTATCAGGTGCCAGAAATATAGTTCACATAATAAAAGAAATTTCTGATTCTATAGATATTGATAATCCAAATAAAAGTATAATAGTTCTACCAGAATTTGCTCTAGGCTATAGATTTTATAGAACGCCTGAAGAATTTGAACTATTACTATCATTTATTGGTAAAGCGATAAGTAAACCTAATATTATTTGTTTTGCTGGAACGAGTACGGTATTTGATGAAGAAAAAGAAGGATTTGCAAATATATTACCTATATTTGTAGGTGAAAATTTGGTTTATTCATACTCAAAAGTTCATACTACTGAAACAGAAAGCTTAGGTTTATATGAAAATTTAGGAAACCGTGTTTGTAGTTTAACAGATCAGTTTAACGATGAACCCTTTATATCAATAGATGGTATAAATTTTGTATTTGAAATATGTAATGATTATAAAAGAGGATATACTTACTCAAAACATATAGATATAGAGCCAGATCTTCATATAATACCAAGTTGTGGAGCACCTATTTTAGATGTAAAAGATTACTCTAAAAATAAACTAGATTACGCTAAAGATAGAAATATTTTTGTGAAAAAAAAGGGGTTTGTGATTAATGTTGAATCAAGTTTTCCTATAAAGAGTGATGATCAATATAATATAGATTGTATAAAAAATCGTAGTTGTGTCATTATTAACTCAGAGTCTGAACAAAAAGATTGTGATGATATACTATATTATAACACTCTAAATGATGACAAGATACCTGTTGTGAAGTTTACCTTGGGGTAGAAACAGGATATATGTGCATATGACCAGTTTCATCATTTAAAAGTCACTTTTTACCTTACAATATATAGTTTAGCGAGCCTAGTGTACCAATTTTATTTTACTGCCTTTACCTATAGAAAAAGGCTGTTGAGTTAATGAAAGCCCTTTTTCATATGTTTTAATATTGAGTATTTTTTAGATAAATCTGACTCAAAATCTTACTTTTGTGTTTCATATCAGCATTTTATGCTGATAT
>NZ_VXKO01000065.1:0-1189 GCF_008711475.1 Francisella sp. SYW-2
ATTGTAAGTTAAATCCCTAGTATAATTTTACCTAAGGAGTCAAATTAAAGTGAAAAGCTTTAGTTATAAGCTAAGCGACCGTCGTAGGATAGATTTACACAATCGTCGTCATCAAGGTACTTAGGTTATCTCCTTAATACGTTTGAATAGTTGGATGGTCTATAACGACCGCTTACAATCGTAAACATAGAACAAATATACTAAGGAGATGTTTAAAATGTATCATAATTTTGTAGGTATTGATATATCAAAAAATGATTTTGTAGTAGCGGTACATGGAAATAAAAAAGCATTTAAATATCTCAATAATTCTGAAGGCTTCGATGAGCTATTAGAAAAGCATCCTATTCTAAAAGATAACTCTTTTGTGGTTTTAGAGACTACAGGAGGATATGAAAAAGCACTTTTAGGCTACTTATTGTCACATAAGATTGCTGTTCATAGAGCTAATACTAGAGTAGTAAAATACTTTATTCGCTCAACTGGACAGTTAGGTAAATCTGATAATATTGATGCCATAGGCTTAGCTAGATATGGGCATGAAAGACATAAGTGTCTAAATCTTTACAAACCTAATGATGATAATCTTCAAGAGCTTGTAAAATATACCCTTAGAAAGCAAGATCTGAAGAAACAGTTAGTTGCTGAAAAGAATAGATCTCAAGC
This sequence comes from Francisella sp. SYW-2, assembly GCF_008711475.1. Classification (NCBI taxonomy): domain Bacteria; kingdom Pseudomonadati; phylum Pseudomonadota; class Gammaproteobacteria; order Thiotrichales; family Francisellaceae; genus Francisella; species Francisella sp. SYW-2. The sequence continues at coordinate 667 of NZ_VXKO01000065.1, forward strand.
TCCAGGTCAAGAATGCACTAAAGAGTCACATATAAGAGTAATAGAGTTTCTAGAGCAAGAAATTGCTCTTGTAGAAGGCTTAATAGATGATATTGTGAAGGACTGTGAATACTTAACAAAAGCTAGAGACTTATTGGTTAAAGAAGTTGCAGGTTTAGGAAAAGCTACAGCAACATCATTACTTGCTCTAATGCCAGAGCTGGGCAACTTAAATCGTAAACAAGTAGCCTCTTTAGCTGGAGTAGCTCCTTATCCTTATGAGAGTGGCAAGAAGATTGGATATAGAAAAACTTATGGTGGACGAGCTGACTTGAAACCAGTATTATTTATGTCTGCCATGACAGCTTCTAGAAGTAGTGGAAAGCTTGGAACTTTCTACAGTAAACTTGTAGAAAGTGGTAAAAAGAAGATGGTCGCTATTATAGCTGTTATGAGAAAAATTATAGTCATTGCTAATGCTAAAATTAGAGATTTAAGACTGAAAATGCAAATTTCGTAAATAATTTACAACATAGTTGATGAC
>NZ_VXKO01000066.1:0-1141 GCF_008711475.1 Francisella sp. SYW-2
CGTATAATATGCTCATCATTTTGGTTCATACTCTCAGCAAGGCTTCGAACACTTTGTATCAGCTGTAGGGTGCTTATACCTAGCCCTAATGTACCAGTTACTACATCATTCATCTTGAGTAGTTGACTAATATCTTTTTTCTTAGTCATTAAGTTATCTATCTTTTTGGTAGTCTCTGTCTCTATACTGCCAAATAGCTCTGTGCATGGTACTACTTTTAGCATCATACTCAGCTTGTGATTATTCCATTTGTTAACTATCTCAACACAGTTCTTTTGTATATCAAATACCTGCTTATACAATCCCAAACATACTATAGCATTATCTACACCTTCTGTTTGCTGTAGTGTTTGTAACTTTTCATTTAGCTCATCAATAGCACTATATGTACCATAACAACTCTCCATAATTCCTTTTACAAACTTAAATCTTAAACTACCAATAGATGTAGTTTTCAGCTCTTCATATTGCTTTTTATCTATTAGATTTTTAGTTTTTAGTTTATTCTGCTCATCTAGCTTCTTGAGATAATCATCAGTCTCAGTATGTACTTGCTGTTGAAACTCTCTATAAGAGTTCTCCTCTACGAAGTAGTGAGTCTCTCCTTTATAATATCTAGTCTCTACAGCTATATTTCTCTCACTAGCAGCTTTAGCTAATAGTGGGCTAACTTCTTGAGCTATACTAACATTTGTATCAAATTTACTACTTAGTAATATTCTAGTGATAGATTTACCATTCGCTACACCAAAGAAGTTCTTAACCTCAAAGCTATCTTCTACCATCTGTGTGAACTTATCTTTTAGTGCTTTGTCACTAAGGATATTCCTTGTAAATTCATTATTAGCATATCTGATATGTACTTTGTTTATAAAGCTAGTTATAGCAGTTTCTACTTTTTCATCTGTGATAAGGCTAATAGTAGCAGAAGGGATATCTTTACCCTTGATAATACTATCAACTAGCTCATAAGTAGTAACACTAGTTTTCCCAGCTATTTTTTTAGCACCTTTTTTCATATACTCTTCAGAGTATTTCATCACAGCTTCATTAAACTGGTTTCTAGGTACAGGAGTATCTTTAGCTTGAGATAGTATTAGCTCAATACTATTACTTAGAGCTAGTTTCTTAGCATCATAAA
>NZ_VXKO01000067.1:0-874 GCF_008711475.1 Francisella sp. SYW-2
GATGGCTTGCAGTATTAATAGTTTTCCAAAATGTCTGCCTGTGAAATATAACATCTAAAAATTAAGGAAATGTTTGTGATAGGATTATACTATAAATTTAAACACCTAACTGTTTGCGACAGAACCAGATTAACTGAATCTAAATCTTATAGATATCACATAACACTAATTTATCATTATAGTCAATACTCTTAATTATAATTAAGAGTGTTCCTGGTAAATAATCTTCTAATTTTAAAAGTTTATTTATACCCCCGGAACTGTCGCCAAACCTTATATATTCTCCAAAATATATTATAGATATGGTTATGTTTGCTCCTGTATTTTCAGATATATCTAGGATTAATTTTCCTTCAGAGTCAAAATTGCCTGTTGTTTCTGTTATACCATCTTTTTCTATAGAAACATTATTTATTTTAAGGTCTGATGAATTTAAAAAAGCCACTTCATTTTGACTTTCTGTTTTATTAGGTGATGCCTTAATACTCCAAGAATATTGTTTTTGATAATATTCGCCACTTAATTTATTTAATTGTTTCTCTGCTTCGGAAATACTCTTCGTAAAAGCTCCTGATATTAAAGAAATTTTTAGTAAAATTATATATATTATCTTTCTCATCTCTTAGATTTTAATTGTAAGGAGAATTATTCTGTTTCTACATTATACATGTTTTTTTTTAAAAAGTATTTTTTAGGAACTTAAGCTCTGACGCTAGATTAGATTTTAAACAGGAGATGTTAATAATTTTATTCTCTGTACACGATAATTTTTTCATATTTTAAGTTCCTTAGTAGTTTTATTGAATATTTTGAGACACAAGGAGAAATCATTGCTATAAAATCCAATTTTTTGAATAGCATTTACAATCATGTC
>NZ_VXKO01000068.1:0-724 GCF_008711475.1 Francisella sp. SYW-2
GTCAACTACTCAAGATGAATGATGTAGTAACTGGTACATTAGGGCTAGGTATAAGCACCCTACAGCTGATACAAAGTGTTCGAAGCCTTGCTGAGAGTATGAACCAAAATGATGAGCATATTATACGGGCTGATATGGCTAACTTTATAAATGCTGGTGCTACTACTGTGTCTTCTGCTAAGGCTATCGCTGATACACTTAAAGATCAAGCTCGAGAAAAGCTAAAAGATATGGCTATTGAAAGCCGTGCTAAGAAGAATTTGGCTAAAGGTGGCATAGATGCCTTAGATACGATTGCTCAAAAAGGTGGTACTCGTACTGCTCTTGCTGAAGCTGGAGAATCAAGATTACTATATATGATCGAAAGACTTGGAATAAGAGCAGCTGGATTTTTAAGTATTCCATATTTAGGAGAAATTCTACTAGTAATAGATATTGCTACAACTTTATGGGCAGCTTGGGAAGAAGCTCATAAAGATAATATTTATCAGCAATGGGTAAAACTATCTAATCTATATCCATAGTCAATTCCCCTTCGAGTGTCGAAGGGGTGGCAGTCGTTAGACTGACGGGGTAGTACTTAAAAAATTAAACAAATTGTCATCAACTATGTTGTAAATTATTTACGAAATTTGCATTTTCAGTCTTAAATCTCTAATTTTAGCATTAGCAATGACTATAATTTTTCTCATAACAGCTATAATAGCGACCATCTTCTTTTTAC
>NZ_VXKO01000069.1:0-708 GCF_008711475.1 Francisella sp. SYW-2
GTCAACTACTCAAGATGAATGATGTAGTAACTGGTACATTAGGGCTAGGTATAAGCACCCTACAGCTGATACAAAGTGTTCGAAGCCTTGCTGAGAGTATGAACCAAAATGATGAGCATATTATACGTACTGATATGGCTAACTTTATAAATGCTGGGGCTACTACTGTGTCTTCTGCTAAGGCTATCGCTGATACGCTTAAAGATCAAGCTCGAGAAAAGCTAAAAGACATGGCTATTGAAAACCGTGCTAAGAAGAATTTGGCTAAGCAAGGTGGAAATCTTTTAGAACAAGGTGCTAAGCAAGGTCTAAAAAATGGTGCTGAAGTTGTAACAGAGAAGTTAGTGGCTAAAGGTGCTATTGCCGGTATAGAAAGAGTAATAGGTGGAGCTGCTGCTTTTTTAGCAATTCCATATTTAGGTGAAATTCTATTAGTAATAGACATTGCTACTACCTTATGGGCTGCTTGGGAAGAAGCCCATAAAGATAATATATATCAACAATGGGTAAAATTATCTAATCTATATTCATAGTCAATTCCCCTTCATGGTTACTGAGCGAAGTCGAAGTATGAAGGGAAATAAACAAATTGTCATCAACTATGTTGTAAATTATTTACGAAATTTGCATTTTCAGTCTTAAATCTCTAATTTTAGCATTAGCAATGACTATAATTTTTCTCATAACAGCTATAATAGCGACCATCTT
>NZ_VXKO01000007.1:0-78953 GCF_008711475.1 Francisella sp. SYW-2
CGTTCAATCTGAGCCAGGATCAAACTCTTCAGTTTAATTCTCAAATTCTGACTCTAACTACTGATACTCAAATTCTTTAACAAAGTGTTTGTATATAATATATCTCTTAAATATCTTAGAAGCCTTAGCTCCCAACCGTTAACATCACTCGTCAGCCGGTGAAGACATATAATACGCATCACTCTTCCAAAATGCAACTACTTTCTTCAAAAAAATTAAAGTTTTTACAACTTTTTTATTTCAATAGCTATTTCAACCCCAAAAACCAACCTCTACATAAACTTTTAAACCATCTTAAAGCTTATCCACTATGCTTTAGAATAAAAAGCTCTTATTCACACTATTTAGAAAATATTGTTTAACTTCCTTTCAATAAATATACCAAGACTTACTATCCCTACTAACCTGATCACTTTTATATTGATTACACGTATCATTAATTTTAATACTTAATACCTCAGTTCTAGCGGCAATTATATTTAAAAGTTGTTAAGATTTTTTTGAAATAAATTTATTAACAAGTTTATTTTTCAATATACAGTAATAAATATTAATTTGCTCCTACTAATGTTTATGATATTGAAATCAATCTAATCTACTGTTAAGACACCGCGCCATACTAAATATAAAAACAGTACTTTGTTTAACTTCATAATACTCAAGTCTATAAAATTGCACACAAAACAACAATAAACTCACATAAGTCCAGATATAGCACTTACACCTTTGATAAATATAACTCTAACAAATCACATGATATTAAAAAACTTGCAGACATAGTTTTGAATCTGAAAATCAATAAGATTGAATTTCAATTGAACTCACATACAAATATACCCCGAACTATTCCTACTTAGATTATTAGCAAATTTAAATGACTTTTATCCTCATAACTAAACTAAAAAAATCATTTATTAATAAACAGATCTCAGAAACTTACCTTAGAAGCATCCAATATGGTCGATAAAACATAAATTACAAGACATTCTCTATGCACCAGGCACATAAGAAAAAGTAAAATCCAATAAAAGTGATATACAAAAATTTAAGACATAAAAAAAGCGACCTAAGTCGCTTTTTATTTTGTGGTGGGTGCTGAGGGGTTCGAACCCCCGACCCTCGCCTTGTAAGGGCGATGCTCTCCCAGCTGAGCTAAGCACCCGATTTTGAAAAGATCGAAAACTTTTTTGATGGCGGAGAGGAAGAGATTCGAACTCTCGATAGGGTTTAACGCCTATACTCCCTTAGCAGGGGAGCGCCTTCAGCCACTCGGCCACCTCTCCTAAACCATGTGAGAGGATATTATATATACATATAACAATGTGTCAAGAGTACTCCTATCTTTTTTTACATTAACTATTATTTTTACTAATATATTACTAAACAAAATTTTGAAAAAACTTTATAATACAACCATTACTCTAAACATATATAAATTATATAAGTATTTTTATTATGAGAAAAATCCTAGTTACTAATGCACTGCCATATGCAAATGGCGATCTTCATTTAGGCCATATGCTTGGATATATACAGTCAGACATTTGGGTTAGATTCCAAAAACTACAAGGTAATGAATGTATATTCGTATGCGGCAGTGATACACACGGTACTCCAATAATGCTTAAGGCTAAAAGCTTAAGTATCACGCCAGAAGAACTTGTTGAAAAATACTCAAACAATCACCAAAAAGATTTTTTAAGCTTCGAAATTGAATTTGATAATTACCATTCAACCCATAGTCCAATAAACAAAGAAATTGTTGAAGATATCTACGGTAAGCTGAATGCTCAAAAACTCATATCAAAAAAAGAAATAGCTCAAGCATATGATCCTGAAGCAAAGATGTTTTTACCTGATAGATTTGTAAAAGGCACTTGTCCAAAATGTAAGGCTGAAGATCAATACGGAGATAGTTGTGAGGTTTGCGGTACAACCTATGATCCAACAGAACTAATAAACCCAAAATCAGTAGTATCAGGAAAAGCACCAATACAAAAAAATTCTGAACACTTCTTTTTTGACCTACCCGCATTAGAAAAAGATATTAAAAATTGGATTGAATCTAATAAAAGCCTACAACCAGAAGTAGCTAATAAATTAGCAGAATGGTTTGAACAAGGATTACAAAGCTGGGATATATCTCGTGATGCGCCATATTTTGGCTATCCAATCCCTGGCACAAATGAACAGAAGTTCTTCTATGTTTGGTTAGATGCTCCGATGGGCTACATCGCAAGCTTCAAAGATTATTGCAACAAAAGTAATGTTGATTTCAATGAATTTTGGGGAGATAACTCTTGTGAAAGCGAGCTTTATCATTTTATTGGTAAAGATATTATTTATTTCCATGCACTCTTTTGGCCAGCGATATTGTCATCTACAGGTCACAAAACTCCTACAAGTGTCTTCGCAAATGGGTTCTTAACCGTAAATGGCAAAAAAATGTCAAAATCTCGTGGTACATTTATTCAAGCAAGAACTTATCTAGATAATTTAGAGCCTAGCTATTTAAGATACTATTTCGCCTCTAGACTAACATCTCGTATAGATGATATAGATTTAAACCTTGAAGAATTTGTCACCAAATCAAATTCTGATATAGTCGGTAAAGTAGTAAACATAGCAAGTCGTTGTGCTGGCTTTATATACAAAAAATTTGATGCAACTTTAGCTAATGAAGTCTTTGATAAAGAGTTGGAAGAAGAGTTTGCTAAAAATCATCACGCAATTACAGAAGCTTTTGAGAAAAGAGAATTTGCGCATGCTGTAAGACTAATAATGGCCTTGGCAGATAAAGCAAATCAATTCATAGATCATCATAAGCCATGGCAACTAGCTAAAGAAGAAGATCAAGAGCAAAAAGTCCATCAAGTATGCTCACAAGGAATAAATATGTTCAAAGTTTTAGTCTCATATCTAAAACCTATAATTCCTAGCATTGTTGCAAAAGCAGAAGCTTTTTTAAATATAGAAATTGCAAACTGGAATGATACTCCAACATTCTTAAAGAATCATAAAATCAACAAATTCAAACCACTTGCTAAACGTATAGAAAAAGAAAAAGTAGACAAGATTTTAGAGGATACTAAAAAAATGCTAGAAAAAGAGCAATCACAAGAACAGACAGAGCCTAAAAAAGAAGGGCCTAAACTTGATATAGCTGAAGAATGCACCTTTGATGACTTCATGAAAGTAGATCTTCGTGTAGCTAGAATTGCAGAAGCATCACATGTTGAAGGTGCAGACAAACTACTTAGGCTAATATTAGATCTAGGCGGTGTTACAAAACAAGTATTTGCAGGTATAAAATCAGCATATAAGCCAGAAGATTTGGTAGGCAAACATACTGTAATGGTAGCGAACTTAGCTCCTAGGAAAATGAAATTTGGAATGTCAGAAGGTATGGTTCTAGCAGCTGGTGATGGCAAAGGAATATACATACTAGAACCGCATGAAGGTGCTCAGCCTGGTATGCGTGTTAAATAAGCTAAGTATTTAGTAATGAAAAAATCCTACTATAATATTTTAATAATTTTTCTATTATTCTTTTTAGCATTATTAAATTATATTGACAGATCTACTCTAAGTATTGCAAATACAGAAATTGCTAATGCTTTTAATATAACACCAACAGAAATGGGAATATTGTTATCAGCATTTATGTGGCCGTATGCTATCGCTAGTCTACCGGCGGGATACATGGTTGATCGTCTTGGTGTAAATAAAGTAATGCTAATAAGTATGGTTGCATGGTCTGTAGCTTGTGTATTAGGAGGCTTAGTAATAGGATTTTATTCAATATTACTAACACGGATATTGCTTGGTCTCGCAGAAGCACCTTTTTTCATAGTCGCTACTAGAATAATACAACATCGTTTTCCAAGTTCTCAAAGGGGGCTAATGTCATCAATAGTAGCTCTAGGTCCTAGATTAGCTAACATCCTAGCACCATTAATCCTAGTTGGTTTAATGCTACTAATAGATTGGCGCGGTATGTTTATTTTGTTAGGTATTATCGGATTGCTAGCTGCATTAGGTTGGAAACTTCTACATACAGAAGAAACTATTGAATGTAGACCAACTTACAAAAGGACTCAAAAGGTTTCTATCTCTGATGCACTAAAGAATAAGAATGTAGTTTTTTTATGTATAGGAAATCTATGTTCATCTTACGCTTACTGGTTATTTCTAACATGGTTACCTTTTTATTTTATTAAAGTAAAACACCTAAGCCTTTCTCAAATGAGTATAGCAACATCTATATCTTTCATTTCAGGAATTGCTTCTGTAATGTTAGGTGGTATAGTATCCGATCTTATGATAAAAAAAGGATTTACAGCAGTATTTTCACGATTAACACCTATAATCATCGGATGTCTAGTTGCATCTATAGCAATCTTAGCGCTACCATTTATAGACAACATCTTTATTATAGTATGTGTAATAAGTGTTACTATTTTCTGTTTGGGGCTACGGATATCTCCAACATGGGCATTAGTTGCTGATATCTCTCCATATAGCTTAGTAGGAACAATTGGTGGATTACAGAATTTTGCTAATTTTGTTGGTGCTGGACTTGCCCCGCTTATTACTGGGATAATACTACAATCAACAAATGATAATTTTATGTTCGTATTTATATTTAGTGGGGTTATTTGCTTATTTGGCTCATTTATATATATGCTTATTCGTAATAGTAGAGTTCAAACTTAAACGATTTAGTACTCTATCACCTTCACTCTACCTTTAGTTATATTTGTTACTTCTTCTAAAAAGATAGATTTTTCGGATGTACATATCTTAATAACTTTAGATATCAAATTAGAATAGTTCTCCTTTATAATCTGAATATTATAGCGATTTAGTAGATTATCGACATTTGCTGTTTCTGAGTAATCATATTCTATTAAAATTTCACTCTGTGGCTCTACATCGATAATTTTGGCTAAAGCCAACCCTTCTTTAGCGGCCTGCCCATACGCTCTAACAAGTCCACCAACACCAAGCTTCGTCCCCCCAAAATATCTTACAACCACAACTAAAACATTTGATATACCAAGACCTTGAATATGTGAAAGTATGGGCTTACCCGCTGAACCATTTGGCTCACCATCATCACTAAATCTAAGCTGATTATTATCTACTAAAGAGTATGCCCAGCAATAATGATTAGCTCCAGGATAAATAATCTTTGCATTATTTATTGCCTCTAGCACTTCTTCGTGACTAGCTACCTTGTAGACAAAAGATATAAAGCGAGATTTTTTTATTGGTGAAATTTCAAACTCTAAATTTTCAAATATAGTTTTGTAAGAGTTCATATTTAACTATCTTATTAATGTTCAATATCTATGACATTTAGGATTAGAGATCTATTTCTCCGGCACCTTGTCTTAAAATCTGATATGGTAATTCAAGCATTTCCACAACAGTAGTTGACTCATAACCACAATAATCCGACTCTATAACCACATCTATATAATTCATAACTTCATCATCAATAACTGAGCAGTCAGTAACAACATGATCTTGCCCAGGTAAAATAAAGCTCCCAATCACTAATGGCTCACCAATTTCTGCTGATATTGCCTGAAGAGCATAATGCTCACTTACCCTTATACCAACTGTATTTTTAGATTTAGTAACCAATAATGATGATACCTTTTTTGTTGCATTTAAGATAAAAGTAAAAGGCCCTGGTGTATATCTTTTTAGAATTCGATAGGCGCTATTATCAACCCTTGCATACTCAGATATTTCAGATAAATCTTTACAAGATAAAGTAAAGTTATGTTTTCCGTCTAATTCCCGTATTTTGATGATCTTATCTATAGCCTTTTTTGATTTCATCCTACAAGCTAAAGCATATCCTGAATCAGTTGGTACAGCAAGAACACCATCACTATCCAAAATATTAGCTATCTCTTTTAATTCAGTTACATTATTACCATAACTATATAGTTCAATTAATTTCTTCATTATCTTAGCAACAAGAGTTATACTTTTATGACATTATACAACACTTAACAATAATACAAATGAATAAAATGATTAATGATTTGCTGCCAGCAATCGTATTTTTTACAGTTTATAAGGTTTATGACATTTTTTATGCTACTGCCGCATTAATAATAGTTACAGTTGCTCAAGTAATTTGGGAATATCTTGTTCATAGAAAAATTGCTAAAGCACAAATTCTAATAGCTGTACTTGTTGTGGTATTTGGCGGAGCCACTTTATACTTCCATAATGAAGAGTTTATCAAATGGAAAGTTAGCATAATCAACTGGTTAATAGGAGTTGGTTTGATAATATCAACATATACAATGAAAGAAACACCAATGCAAAAAATTCTCAAAGAAGCCGTTGAGTTTAAAAGACATAAATGGAGAGAAATCAACAATATGTGGGGTGCTTACTTTACAGTGCTAGGAACTCTTAACTTATTTGTTGCTTACTTTTTTTCAACGAATATATGGATGAACTTTAAACTTTTTGGCCTTCTTGGCATAACTTTTATTTTCTTAATAATTCAGTCTATTTATCTATCAAAACATATAAAAAGATAATCTTAATATTTCATTTGCAATGCAATAATTACCAACTGTATAATTAACCTATTATAACGATATATAAATAACATGAATCAAGAAAGCTTAAACCAAGAACCAAATTCAGCAAATAAAATCTGTACATACAGGAATGTTTTCAGCTGTATTTGCCTGATTGCTATATTAGCTATATTTTTTATTACTGAATTAGCTATACTAGTTGGGATCTTTTTCGTATTTGCTACTTTTTATGTAGCAATAGCAGGATGTGTAGTAGCTTATCTAATATGGTTGGGAGTACTGAGACTTTCAAAATATCTCAAAGAAAAAAAATAATTTTACTCTACTTTGACTAAGCCGGCTGCATAAGTACGCGCACCAATTAAACCAACATCTGTATTCATAATTATATGAACTGGAAAATCTTTCATCATACTAGACATTCTACCTTTATCTCTAAACTTCTCTAAAAACTTACTTTCTTTGATTTGTTTGATAAGTCTAGGTGCAATACCTCCAGCGATGTACAACCCTCTAAAAGGTAAACTTGATAATGCTAAATTACCTGCCACTGATCCATATATACTTAAAAATATATCTATAGTTCTCAACGCAGAAGGTTCTCTATGCTCTATGGCATACTTAACAATAACTGCTGCTTTATCAGAATCTGATACGCTAAATAATTCTCTTCGTAGCGATTGACACTCTGGCTGATCATATAAAGGATTACGTACAACATACTTATATATATTGAAAATACCATAGCCACTGCAAAATCTCTCTGGTGATATACGATGAAACGTTCTACGCATAAATCTAAAGAGTTGAATTTGCTCATCATCAACTGGTGAAAAGTCAACATGCCCACCTTCAGTTTTGTACACTCTAGGATTATGATCTTTATCATAACTAACTAGACACATACCTAGACCTGTACCAGCACCGACTACAGCACACAATGTTTCATCATCTTTTTTACCTTCTTGGAGAGTAATAAGATCTTTTTCTCTATCTAAAGATTCTATACCATAACCTATGGCTTCAAAGTCATTTATAACTTTAACTTTACTTTTATCTATCCCAAGGCCTTCTGAGATATACTGCTCTGAGACTAACCATGGTAAATTTGTTACTTGAACTTCTCCATTTGCGACAAATCCAGCAACAGCAAGACACACAGAATCAATCTGCCCCACTAGATCAACTTCTAGTAAGAACTTATCAATAATATCAGACAAACAATTAAAGTTTGCTCCTTTATACTTCCTGATGGCAATGCTCTGTGTTAATCCATCTTCTAGAAGAGAAACCTCTAATCTAGTATTAGTTCCACCGATATCTCCAGATAATATATACATTATTACACTCCCTATTTAATGGTATCTTGCCAATACAAATACTTGATATTCTGCTATAATGAAATTATATCTTAATATTATAATTTTTAGTTTAAATGTCTAAAGAAAATAAAACAACAGATTTCGGTTTTACAGAAGTACCTTGGGAAGAAAAACAAAAAAAAGTTGCCGGAGTTTTCCACTCAGTAGCGGCTAAGTATGACTTAATGAATGATTTAATGTCTTTTGGCATCCATCGCATCTGGAAAAAACAAACTATTGCAAAGACTGGCATACGCAAAGGAGACAGAGTTCTTGACTTAGCTGGAGGAACTGGTGATTTAGCATATAAATTCTGTCAAATGGTAGGCTCACAGGGTAAAGTGGTTTTGAGTGACATCAACTCATCAATGTTAGAAGTGGGTAAAGAGAAGCTTACCAATAAAGGGTGTGTAGGTAATATTGAATATGTTCAAGCTAATGCTGAATCTCTACCATTTCCTGATAATTATTTTAACTGTATAACAATATCTTTTGGCTTAAGAAATGTCACTGACAAAGCTAAAGCTCTAGCATCAATGTGCAGAGTATTAAAACCTGGTGGAAGATTACTAGTACTAGAATTCTCAAAACCCATAGTACCTATGCTGTCTAAGGTTTATGATGAATACTCTTTCAAAGCTTTACCTTTTTTAGGCAAAATCATCACTCAAGATGCTGAAAGTTATAAATATCTTGCTGAATCAATCCGCAAACATCCAGATCAAGAAACACTAAAGCAAATGATGTATGATGCTGGTTTTGATAATGTGGAATATCAGAACATGACTAGTGGAATCGTAGCTTTACATATTGGATATAAGTACTAAAATGATTCAAATAATAGATAGGGTCCTAATATTATTATCTAAACTTGACCCACAAATGAGTGGTTTATTGCTACCTCTTAATAATAAAACATTAAGGGTAGAGATTACTGATATTGATTTTTCGGTTACATTAAAAGTCGAAAAATCAAAAATCCATGCTACTGATGAGCATTCTAAAAATGTGCTAAAAGGTAAACTGGCTTATATACTTGAACTGATATTTAACAAAAATCTTCAAGAACTTATAATTGCCAATAAACTTGATTATCAAGGTAGTCTTAAAGACCTAAATGAGTTTAATAAGTTCATAAGTGCTATTGATATTGATTTAGTTTATAAAATATCTGAGATTACTAGTCCAGAATTTGCAGCAACGATAGCGAAACCTTTTACTAAAGCGAAAGAATACCTTAGAACATCACGCCAAGAAACTATAGTTGATATTAAAGATTTTTTAACTGAAGAAAAAAGAACATTAATATCACAAAATGAGATAAATATTTTTTATCGTCAAGTTCAAGAGCTAAAACAGGCTACTGATAGAATAGAAGCCAAACTAAACTTATTACAGAGCTTATACAATGATTAGAAAATTTCTAAGACTTATATATATTTTTTATATTATAAATAGGTATTGCCTTCTCAATGAACCAATTAGAGCAACTAAAATAAGAAGTCTTAAGCTTATACTTTTAGTAAACCCTTTTTATTACTCTCCAAGAATACGCAAACTAGAGCACGGTGTCAGAATTAGAGAGGCATTAGAGAGACTTGGACCTATATTTATTAAGTTTGGACAAGCGTTATCTGTCCGTGCTGACCTGCTTCCTCCTGAAGTTATAAAAGAGGTCTCTAAGCTCCAAGATAACGTGCCTCCTTTTGATAACGATATTGCTGCTCAACAAATTGAAAATGCTGCAAAAAAACCAATAACTAAGATATTCAAAAGTTTTGAAAGCACCCCGCTAGCCTCTGCTTCAGTTGCTCAAGTTCATGGTGCAGTACTTCAAAATGATGAAAAAGTTGTAGTTAAAGTATTGCGACCAGGTATAGAGAAAATCCTAAAACTTGATACTTCTTTGATGCTTTTCTTTGCAACGCTACTTAGCAAACTAAAAGAAATTAAGCGTTTCAAGCCTGTCGAAATTGTCAAAGAAATTAATCAAAGCTTCTTTGATGAACTTGATCTAGTACGCGAAGCATCTAATGCATCTCAAATACGCAGAAACTTCGAGGGCTCAACTATACATTATGTACCTAAGATATATTGGGAATATACTAGCTCTACAGTAATAGTTATGGAACGTGTCAGTGGTGTCAGAGTATCTGATATCGAAACTCTCGATGCTCTAGGGGTAGATCGCCGTTTATTAGCACAGCGAGGTGTAGAAATATTCTATTCTCAAGTATTTGATGATTGTTTCTTTCATGCAGATATGCACCCTGGTAACATGTTTATCGATGTCACAAATCCAGCAGATCCAAAATACATATCTATCGACTTTGGTATTGTTGGTACACTTAATCGTGATGACCAGCGTTATCTAGCAGGTAATTTTTTGGCATTTTTTAAACGTGACTATCGCAAAGTAGCTGAACTACACATAGAGTCAGGCTGGGTTCCTAGTGATACACGTGAAGATGTATTGGAGTCTGCTATCAGAACAGTTTGTGAGCCAATTTTTGAAAAACCTATGAAAGAAATTTCACTAGGCTATACTTTGATGCAGCTATTTGCTGTTGCTCGTCGTTTCAACATGAATATACAACCTCAACTTACATTGTTGCAGAAAACTCTATTTCATGTTGAAGGTCTTGGACAAAAACTATGTCCAGAACTTAATATATGGGAAACATCTCGTCCAATATTAGAGAAATGGATGAAAGAACAAATGGGATTAAGAGGTTTTTATCATCGTTCGCTAGAGAATATGCCTAGAGTTAGTGATAGGCTACCAGAACTGCCACGTATGGTATTTGATATATTACAACATACGCAGATGAATTTAAAAACCACGCCATCACACCAAGTTAGTAAAGCTAAAGAGCCTAAGAAAAAGCATCGATTTGCATTGGGTGCAAGTGTTTTATTAATATCTACAGGCGCTATAGCAAATATAACTAAAGATACTAGCTCTCTGACTAAATTGCAGGATTTAATCACTACTCATAGTACAACCATATTGATAGCAGGTGTTGTTTGTTTGGCCTATTATATTTTTAAAAAGGAGAAATAAATGTCTGATTGTATTTTTTGTAAGATTATCACTGGAGAGATTCCATCAAAGAAAGTTTATGAGGATGAAAATGTTTTTGCTTTCCATGATATCAATCCAGCTGCTGATACTCATGTTTTAGTTATTCCAAAGAAACATATAGCTAGCCTGAATGAGCTAACTGAACAAGATGAAGAGCTTATGGGTAAATTCATGTTAAGCATACCTAAAGTTGCTAAACTACTTGGTTTGAGAGGTTTTAAAACTGTTTTTAATACAGGTAAAGAAGGTGGGCAGATGGTTTTTCATATTCATGCTCATATTCTAGGTGGTAAAATCAAACTTAAACTTCCTGAGTAGGCTTTACTCCGCTAGTATCATAACTGGTGGCGGAAATGAACTACTTGAGAAGTTATTTATTTCATGTAAACCACTAGCTAAACTTATATTTATTAAACCCACAATTGAAACTACCAATAAAACTAACTTTTTCATTTTGATACCTTTTCATATAATCTTTTAATTTGTTGATAGTATTATTACAAAATTATATATGATTGTTAAATATATTGATTTTATAATATTTATAACATTTTCTTATAGCACATAATTCACCAGAAAAAAAATGTCATTCTACGACTTGATTGTAGAATCCAAGTTTAAAACCCATAATACGTGGATCCTATGGTCAAGCCATAGGATAACAAAACGGCTTCAAAAGTTATTCGGATTAGCTACATTCCATATTACTTATTCTGGACGCACCAGTGTAACTATAGATATCTTATCAATTTGGCTACCTTCTGATATAGTTTCTATAAATTCTCTAATCGTTGCCCCTGTCGTTAACACATCATCAAAAACTAAAAGATGCTTGGCTCTTACTGGTTCCTTAAGTTTAAATACATTTTTTATCTGTGAAGCTCTTTTTTGCTTGGATGATTTAGCTTGTGACTTTGTATATTTCGTACGTGAGCAATTTGAAAACACTGTTCTAATATCAGCATATTCTGCTAATTCACTAGCAAGAAGCTCAGACTGATTAAACCCTCTATAGACATATCTAAGCCTATGTATGGGCACTGTAGCAATGACATCAACATCAGCAAAGTATTTATCGTTCATCTTATCCCACCATTTCTGCATAAGCTTACTGAACACCCGCATTACTAACAAATCTTTTTGAAACTTAAACTTTTGCAATAAATATCTAACTTCTGTAGTATAACTAAGTAGATGATAGTAATCATACTCAATATCAAAATCTAACTTGTACTGCTGTGTATTCAAGTCTTCTTCTAGATTATGTAAACAGTAATTACAAACTATATCTTCTGCTGACTGTCTACATAATAAACAATTCTGAATAGAGAGTATTTGCAGTATTTTTGTTATAATCTTCATACAAATATGTTATTGCGATCACTTATGTTTAATTATAATCTCTTCTTAAATAGAATATCCAACAGAAAGTTATATCGACAATCTTTTATTAAAAATGAGATAGCTCATAGGCTACTCAAAAGACTTGACTTCATAAAGCTTAATCCATCAGATATCTTGGTAACTGGGTATTGTGATGATGATTATTTAAACAGTTTACAAAGTCGCTTTCCTAATACAAGAATACATAAAAACCAAGATCAAATCCAATCTTTCGATATAATTATATCAAATAGTATTATCCATCTAACCGATAATTTAGCTCAAGAATTAGATGACTACTATGAGCTACTAAATGATGATGGTATCCTTTTATTTTCGACCTTTGGCGATAAATCTTTTGACTCCATGAAAAAGGCTTTTGCAACTATTAGTAAGTCAAAGCATACAAATGATATGATCGATCTACTAACTTGGGGAAATACCTTACAAGCAAGTAGATACAAAACCCCCGCCATCGAATCAGATCTTATTACATTTACTTATGAAAATGTTAAGACTGTATTTGAGGATATAAGACACCTAAACGAGCCTCTAGCAGATACAAATATGCATACTTGTTTGACTGGTAAAAATATGTGGAATACTTTTATTGATAGATTCAAACAAAATCTACAATTAGAAATAGAAGCTCTATATGGTTATGCAGTTCGAAAGAGTGAAAATAATAATACTGCTCCACGTGCAAATCCTAATAGAATAAGTCTAGATGAGCTCAAAAAGCAAATAACTGAATTTAAGAAAAACTAATACACTTCTAAAATTTTACAAACATTTAACAATACAAGATAGACATAGATGACAGCTGTTGCCAGTCATAATCAGGACATTTAGTAGGCTTTTTAAGTGGCTGGCAATACGTTCTCCATGTACCACCACCATAAGTCTTCATTATTAAACATTTTTTATAACGCTTTTGTTCTCCATCTAATAATCCCACTGTAGTTATCTGTTCGATAGGATAACCATCCTTTAGCTTATATTTGAAATTATCGTTATCATCTTCATCTATATCATTGAAAGATTCTTCAATATCCTTAGGAGTACTGATACTTTCAAGAAGTCCATCATAGTTTTTTGGCTTATAATCCTCATCATAGTTTTTAACATTTTCATTTATATAATCACCTGATGATTTTTCTGAATATGTATTATAGGATTTATCAAATTTCTGATCGACTTTCTGCGTTTGATTACTATTAACTATATCGCTCGCTTTACTCAAAGTATTACTTGCTGTACTTTTAAGAAACTCATCCTTTTCTTTTCGGGATTTTTCTTCTAACTCTTTATTGAAAGCATCAATCTTTTTTTTGGTTTCAGATGGTGTGCTATCTGCTAAAATAGCATTTGCTTGTGCAATCAGCTTATCATAATCATCATCACTTGTATCAACCAAACTACTCAATGCATCTCCATAATCATTTGCCTTAGGAACATTATCATCAATCTGATTTGTATCGAGAATCTGAGTGTTATTAGATGATGTGGGCGCCGTATTAATTGCTGAATCTGTATTTATAGATGTTTTTTGAGCATAATCTCGTAACGGATTATCACTCGTGTCTACATTAACTGCTTGATTAGCTTTAGCTGTAATAGTATCAGCAAAAGAACTGCTAAAAAATAAAGATACCATAATGAAAGAAGATAAAATCTTTATTTTCATAATTTATTAAAAATATTTTTCCTAAACAAAGTATATTCGATATTAGACATATAAAAAAGAGCTTTTAACTAAAGATATTAAATAACAATCTGTTCTTCATGTAGTTCAATACTATAGTGTTCTAAAACCTCTCGTTTTATGAGCTCTATAAGTCGCAGTATATCTTCACCCGTAGCATGACCATTATTAACTATAATACCTCCATGTTTAGGGGATATCTGAGCTCCTCCAACTTGCTTACCTTTAAGTCCCAGCTCTTCAACCATAACTCCTACAGGCATATTTGCTTGAGGTCTCTTAAAAACACTTCCCGCTGTAGGTTTTTGAGGCAAATTCAATAATCTTCTCGAATAGATATCATCAAGTTTCATTTTAATCTCTTGCTTAGATTTTGATTCAAACTCAAACTCCGCTGATAAGATACAAATATCATTAAAATATTTAAACATAGAGTATCTATAACCATACTCAATATCGTCTTTGAGATATTTCTTTATTTTTTTTGTTTTGAGATCCAGAATCGTAACACTTTTCACATATGTATATATTTCATCTCCATAAGCACCGGCATTCATAATCAGTGCACCACCTACACTAGCTGGAACATCATAAAAAGTCTCTATGCCGCTTAAACCAGCCTCATAGGTCGCAAGTGCAAGATCTTGTAATAAGACTCCTGCTTGAACTTTTACACATTTATCATCAATATTAAAGGAATTAAAATTTTCACAAAATACCACAAACGCAACATCATCATAATATTCTTTTGAAAAAATAACATTACTACCGTTACCAAGAAAAAATACCTGATTATGCCTATTCACAATTTCTAATAACTCTTTTTCATTATCTGGAAAATAAACATGCTTAGCATAAGATTTTATGCGATATGTATTATACTGTTCTAAAGATATATATTTTGACATCTACTACCTAAACATTACCATCTAAAATCTCAATCTGCATAAAATGAGACATGTTTTCTATAAGATTATTATACCCTCTAAAAATTTGATGAGCATTATTAATAGTCGAAAACTCATCCAACAATGATCCAGCCATTAAACATGCCATGCCTGCTCGCAAATCTTTTACACTCATTACAGCAGGACGTATATTTTCCAAATCGCTAACAGGGATTATTTTTATTAAATTATTATCTATTGAAATATTGAAACCCATCTTACGGATCTGGTACACATAATTGATGCGTTCAGGATATACGGTATCTTGAATAGTACTTGAACTATTTGCCATAAATAACATAACTGCAAATATAGGCTGCAAATCTGTAGGAAAATGTGGAAAAGGTGCTGCTATTATGTCATCACCTTTTATAATGCTATCTTTACCGAAGAATTTAATACTATTACCAGCTTGATCATACTCCCATCTAGCACCTATATTTGTGAGCTTTTCAAGAGGCTTTTCAATGTTATAAGTATCATTAGTATTAATATTCGTAATTGTAACATTTGTTTTATATAAATAAGCCATAGCAGCATAGGTCATAGCTTGAATTCGATCAAAAATTATCTCAAACTCACATCCTGACAACCTAGAAACACCAATCACTCTGATCTTCCTACTATCAGTATCAAAATAAATATTTGCACCACATTGATTTAGATAGTCAATTAAAGTAACAACTTCCGGCTCTAAGGCAACATTTTCAAGAACTACCTCAGAACTACCTATGACAGCATACATGACCAAATTCATAGTAGCACCAACAGAAGGAAAAAGCATTTTAAACTCAGCGTCTTTTTCTTCCTTATAGATAACATCTATATAATCATCCGCCAACTTCACTTCTGCACCAAGAGCTTCCAACCCATTAAGATGAATATCAAAAGGTCTTTTCTCACTAAAGCTACAACCTCCAGGAAAGCCAATTCTTACACGACCCTTCTTCTTCAACATAGAGCCTAGTAGCATCAGTGAGCATCTAGTTTTAGATGTCATCTCACCGCATAACTCAAGAGGTTCATTCGAGATAGAACTAGTATCAATAGTTACACACTCTCCCTTCTCTACAACTCTAGCACCAACATTTTTTAAAATTTCCTTAGCTCCTTTATAGTCTAAAAGAGTTGTAGGTACATTACAAAACTTGGTCTTAGTATCTGGAATCAATCCTGCAAAAATTAAATGTAGCAGAGCATTTTTTGCACCACTAATACTAATCGTTACTTCTTCAGCAATTTTATTTAGCTTTTTTACTCTTACTGCCTTCATCTTTTGTTCTCTTATTTTTTCTATCTGCAAAAGGATTGTCTGACTGTTTAAATTCAAATACTATAGGAGTACCACGAAAATCTAAAGCTTCTCTAAAGAAATTTTCTAAATATCTTTTATATGAATTAGGTAATCTATTAACTTGGTTACCATGTATAACGATGACAGGAGGATTATGCCCACCAACATGAGCATACTTAAGCTTAATTCTAAATTTACCAACCATCGGGGGTGAATGAGCCTCAACAGCAAGTTGCATCAGACGAGTTGCATCTGCTGTAGTTATTTTTTTATTCGCACAATTATATGCAGTATCTATAGACTCAAACAAATGCCCCACATTTGTACCATGCAATGCTGAAATAAAGTGCATATCGACATAATCTTCTAAGAAGAATAATTTTCGCTTCAAATCTTGTTTAACTTGATTGCGATCTTCTTCAGTCATACCATCCCACTTATTTATAGCCAACACAAGTGCTCTACCATTCTTGATAGCAAAATGTATCAAACTTAAATCTTGATCTGAAATTCCTTGTCTTGCATCAACCACAGCAACCACAACATTTGAATCTTGTATTGCTTGTAGAGTCTTAATAACAGAAAACTTTTCTAATGTCTGTTTTACCTTACCTCTTTTACGCACACCTGCTGTATCAACAATAGTGTATTTATGCCCATGGCGCTCAAACGGAATACTAACACTATCGATAGTAGTACCAGGCATATCAAAAACCACCACCCTGTCTTCTCCAAGCATTCTATTTGTAAGTGTTGATTTGCCTACATTAGGACGCCCAATAAGCGAGAAGTGTATACCATGGCGCAGTTGCTCCTTATGTTCTTGTGTCTGAGTGTAGTCCAGATAGTATTCATTCAGAGGTTTTTTAAGAAATTTATCGATAAGTTTTTGGGTGTTTCTACGATGTGCTGCTGATACTGAAAATACTTTCTCAAAGCCAAATTTATAAAAATCCGCCATTGCAGACTCTTCTTCAACACCATCTACTTTATTCACGACAACTACTACTTTCTTATCTTTCTGACGCAAAAGATCGGCAACATACTCATCTCCAGCTGTTAAACCTGATCTACCATCAACCACAAAGAAAACTAAATTCGCTTCATCTATTGCCATCTGAGACTGTTTTGCCATAAACTCATCAAAACCTGCATCTTGATCTGATATACCACCAGTATCGACAACAAGATAATCTAAGCCATCGTATTTAGCCTGACCATATTGACGATCACGAGTTACTCCCTCAAAATCAAAAACCAATGCATCACGAGAGTTTGTTAAAACATTAAAAAGAGTAGATTTACCAACATTGGCTCTACCAACTATTGCAACCAAGAAAGACATATATGTCCTATAAATTTATTATATATACTAATTACTAATCTTACTCTATTTATCGATTTTTATAAAGCTAAAGCTCATATTAAACATACACAGATAAATCTATAGTGAACGTATTCATTTTCTGACCATTATACAAGCTTTGCCAAGAGTACTCTGGGCCAACCAGTACATTATCATCAAATAAAGACCTTTGGGTAGATATCAAAATCTGATCTTTAATCCCTGAAGCTGTTTTGAAAGTCCCAACCCCTGCAGATAGTGGCATAGGAATATTATCAGCATTATAAGAGTGTCCATAACTGGCGTTAATATTTTGCCCCTTACCAAACAATGTTAATGTATACGCAGCCTGTACTGTAAAAGCTCCTGCATAAGCATTACCATAACCGTTAAACTGTGTACTTTGCGTAGTAGTCGTTGCCCAACCTGCCCCAAGATTTAGATTACCAGGTAAAAAAGGTATACTCTGGATACTAATTGCTGTATCGACATTAAACTCACCAACACGATTATTTATAAAACTAAATCTACTATTAGCTCCTCTAATATCATGCATATACCCTAGGTTAAAACCAATTTGCCCTAGATTATCAATTTTTACAGCATCGAAGTATGCTAATGAAAAAGTTGCATGATTCTCCGCATCAAAAAGCGTAAAGTTGGCATTTGAGGTGTCACCTCTATAGTTTATAGCTGCATTGGTAATTCTATTTGGTCTAAACATGTTCGCGGTAATACTATTTGTCCATGGACCACCACCACCATAAGATCCAACAGAAGGTCTATACTTACCAACAGATACAAATACTGGTGTTGTGTCAAGATTACCAAAAATAACAAAACCATCCTGAAGATCATAGTTATTATTTTGATCAGCGACAAAATCCATATTAGCGGTTACATAATGCCCAAGATTTGCCAAAAAATATAGTGTTGCACTTGTTAGGTATATGTTTTCGCCATTACCGTCAAAGGTTCCACCTGACCTTGTTGTAATATTGCTACCATTCCATGTCTGAGCATCTGCCTGAATAAATCCACCGAAAAAAATTGCATAATCATCAAAGAATGCTCTCTGCCTAAGAATACTTGATGCAAAAAGGTTACTTGGTAACTGACCAATCGGTACGGTGTTATTACTTGAGAATGAGCCCACATAAGTAACTTCACCCTGCGTAGTAATCTTAACTTGATCACCAACATCGACCTGATCGCTATCGCTATTAGCAGGGGCGCCTATAACCATTTGCTCTTGCAAATACTGCTCTCTAACTCTTACATTTTTATCAAAATCACTAAATTCAATATTAGCTTTTTGTTGCGAGCCTAAGCCAACCTTGACTTCTGTATTTTCTTGCTGACCTAAATTATTGATCTCTGCTTGTAGAAATTTAATTTGACTTGCTAATTGAGCAACTTCCTGTTGACTCAACTGTTGCTGATCATCTGCATAAGAGATGTCAAAAATTGAAAAAATTAATGCTGAAGCATATATCTTTTTTTTAAGCATTCATAATATATTTCTATACGTATACTGACATATCGAGAGTAATTGTATTCAGATGTTCACCACTATATAGTTTCTGATATGCATACTCTGGACCGAATAGAACGTTATCATCAAAGTACGCTCTCTGAGCAGAGAAAATAAGCTGCTCTTTAATACCTGTTGCAGTATTACCAAAGTTTGGTGATGCATTTGCTGTACCCATTGGTATTGCTTGAGAATTGTATGATTGACCATAAGTAACGTTAAAGTTAGTATTTCTACCTCCTAGCATAGCTGCGTAGTTGAGCGCTCCATACCATGCACCTGCTAACACATTACCATTACCAACGCCGTTAAACTCTTCTGCATTTGTAGTACTTGCCCATCCAGCACCTATCTGAAATATTCCTCCCCACATACTATAAGCCAAGTTTCCATCAACGTTAATAGCACCAACTGTATCTCCTTTTCTATTCAGATTATCTAGAGCTAATGGAATAGAGCTATTTCCAGCACCTGCAATATTGTATACATAACCAACGTTGAAACCGGCCGCTAAATTCGGTGTCCAACTATCTGCATAGAATAAACCAGTCGAGAAATTCGCATGCTTATCATCTGAACCAAATACTGCAACAGCTGCGTTCCATACGCTATCTTTATAGTTAAGAGAAACGTTAGTAGGTGATCCCGGTGCCAAGAAACCAGTGATACCTCCAGTCCAGGATCCACCACCACCATAAGAACCAACTGTCAGCTTATTTCTACCAGCTGTAACAAAGAATGGTGAAGTATCAAGATTACCAAATATAACAAAAGCATTACCTAGACCAAAGCTTCCTGACTCATCTGTATCAAAATCAAACTGAGCTGTTACATAGTGACCTAAATTTGATAAGAAATATAGATTTGCTGCTGTTAGGTATATATTCTGCCCATTACTAGAGAGTCGATTATTACTAGGATCCCACTTAGAAATACCACTACCCCACCATGCTTGTGCATCTGCCTCAATAAAGCCTCCAAAGAATACCGAATAATCATCAAATTTTTCTCTTTGACCTAATAATGTAGATGCAAATAGGTTTGAAGAAATCTGTCCAATAGGAATACTGTTGTTACCAGAGTATGAACCTAAGTAGGTTACCTGACCTTGTGTAGTAATTGCTGGAGCCCCACCTACGTCAATACCACCATTTGAGCTGAAAATACCTCCAGCTGGCTGATCTCCTAAACTTACAATTGAATCGCTAGCACTAACATTTTGCATAATATCAGAAGGATCACTATCTGACACTAAAGCTCGACTTAAATCTCTACCTTCACCATTACCACCAAGAGATCCAGGATTTTTATTGCCATCTACTTTTGAACTATATGTAGTAAACGATGAGCTACCATTAGATGTATTTTTTAAACCACCATTACCATTTTGTGATTTTAACTGCTGTAACTGACCTTGAAGCTGTTGAACCTGCTTCTGTAAACTAAGCAATAACTCTCTCTCATTCACGCTACCACTTGACTGCTGAGAAGCATTTGCTGAAGTCGAAGCTGAGCTTGTACTATTTTGTGATGATTGACCAAGACTCTGATCTCCAATACTTGTAACTCCCAGAGGCCCTCCCTGAGAAACCACTTGTGGGGAGTCTTCTGAATAAGCATAACCATAGCAAGCTAGTAAGCTGCCAACCAACATACAAGTTCTTTTCAATCTACCTACCACAACTCTTCCTCAAAAAATATTTAACTAGTGACATAGAAAAATCTTTTTGAGTCTAGCATAATTTTATGGTTAGTTTCAACAAATTTTATGCATCAATATAAGATAAGATTTATTAGTTTTAGATAGGCATATAAGGAGCGTAAGTTGGTGTCCAAGACGATAAATTAATTAATCTTTCTACCTCACTATCAAACTCTTCCTCTGTAAGATCTTCCAAATCAACGTCTACACCATGAACATTTTCCAAAATAGCTTGCTTAGCTACTGCTTTAGTTATCTCTTTCGTTACTTCAACTAAGTCAGATATTTTAGCAAGCAATGGCTGTGTTATGTCTTCATTGATTACCATTGGAGATAATTCACTCAACCTGTAACAAGCAGCTCTAATCATACCTTTTGTAAGAATTTTTGCATGCACTGCAACTGAACCAAGACCCAAACCAGGAAATATAAAGGCATTATTACCTTGAGAAATTCTATATTTACACCCATTATATGTTACATCTGGGAATGGACTACCTGCGGCTATCAGTGCCCTACCTTCTGTCCACTTAATAATATCTTCAGGTAATGCTTCACATAGCGAAGTTGGATTAGATAAAGGCATAATAATAGGATAATTATTATTTTTAGCCATTGTTTTAATGATTTCCTCATTAAATGATCCTGGCTGACCTGAGGTTCCAATTAAAATATCACATTTTGTATTTTTGACAGCTTCTTCTAATGTTATATAACTTGGATCTTCGATTTTCCAGGTATCAATCTCATCACTAAATTTAACAAAAGGCTTCTGTTCAGGTGTAATTCTTTTCGCTCTTAACTTATCACATACCAAACCATATCTATCAACCAAATAGATACTCTTCATAGCTTCTTCGATAGATACACCCGCTCTATCTGATATTACATCTGCAAGCTGTCTTGCAATACCACATCCTGCACTTCCAGCACCATAGATAACTATTCTAATATCACATATACCACTTATAGCTTCTTCGGGAGTCAACTCTCCCACCTCTATCCTTTTTGCATTAGCAGTCTTGACAGCGGCTATACAGTTAGCTGCTGCCACAATACCTGTACCTTCTATATCATCATTAAATGTACATAGCTTATCCTTATATTTCTCAAGGATACGTGTAGCATTATCACGACCCAGATCTTCCCAGTGCAAAAATACGTTAGGAAACCTTGTCTTAATCTGACTAACAAATTCTTCAATAAATTCATCATAAGTCTCACCTGAAACCCTTGGTAGGCGTATACCAAGATAGCCAGGTGCACTTAGCAACTGATCATTATTAGTACCCATATCCAACTGAACTGGTAAAACTCTCGCTGGATCTATACCGCTAGCGGCAACATAAACCATGATTTTACCGATACTAATATTCATACCACCAATACCTTGATCGCCAATACCAAGAACAGCTTCACCATCTGTTACAAGAACTAAGTCAATACTGTTATACTCGTACCTTTCTAAGATCTTAGCAATATGTTTTTTGTGGCTTATAGATAAGAAAAGTCCGCTCTGTTTTCTAAATGAGCTACTATACTTTTGTACTGCTTCCCCAACTGTAGGTGTATATATAGTAGGCATTATATCTTCGATATTTTCGCGGACAAAATGATAAAAAAGAGTTGTATTTAAATCATGCAACCTATTCAAAAACACATATTTTTCAAGAGCATTTGGCTTTTGATCAAGCTGCCTTTTAACTCTAGCGGCTTGCTCGTCCAAACTTTCAACTTTCTCAGGAAGATAGCCGATTAAATCAAATGCAATTCTTTCCTCTTGACTAAAAGCAACATCTTTATTTAAAACACGATTATTTAATAATTGCCTACCAGTAAGATTTGTCTCAATCGCAAAAACCTTACCAATCTTATTCCTTAATTTTCTAACTCTTTTCTCACGTGCCATGATTTAAACCACTCAATAATAATTTGTGTTATACGATAACCTAAACATCTAATAGATAAGTATCTATCAGTAGTTGCTTTTTTTCAACAAAAAATGAATACTATAGGCTATTATACTCCTAAATAAAATAGCTTTAAACCTTCTTTTTTATAATGAAAATTATTACAAACTTAACCAAAACTAATAATTCTTCAGCCAAAGCTGTAGCTATAGGCTCATTTGACGGTGTTCATCTAGGACACCAAGCAATCATAAAAAAGCTTATCAATATAGCTAAGGAAAACAACCTAGTACCTTGTATTATGTTTTTTGAACCTTTACCTAAAGAGTTCTTTCTCAAAGAAATTGCGCCTTCGAGAATATATGATTTTAGGAATAAGATTATCAATCTCAGTAAGTTAGGAGTTGAATATATAATCTGCCAAAAATTCAATGAAAAATTTGCAAATATAGAAGCAAGAGAATTTATCGAGGAATTTCTTGTTAAAAAGCTAAATACAAAACATATAATAGTTGGCGATGATTTCAAATTTGGCAAAAACCGAACTGGCAACTATGAACTATTAAAACAATACTCCCTGACTCACAAATTTACAGTTGATAGAATTTCTACACTTAATCTTGATAATCACCGTATAAGTAGTAGCCAAATTCGACAGTCTATTGCCGAACATAATATCAAACAAGCAAACAAATTACTTGGAAACTCACTAAAGATTAATTCGAGAGTTTTACACGGACAAAAAAACGGTAGAAAAATCGGGTTTCACACTGTAAATCAGAAGCTACTCAAGAATTCAGCATTAAAAGGAGTATATTTATCAAAGGTTCATATTGGTAACGAAATATTCTATGGAGTTACAAATGCTGGCACTCGACCTACTATTGATGGTAAAAACAATCTTCTAGAAACACACATATTCAACTTTAATGAATATATTTACGGCAAACACATAACAACTGAAATTATTGACTTTATTAGACCAGAAAAAAAATTTAACTCGTTTGATGAACTTAAAGCTCAGATTTCTAAAGATACAGAAACTGCAAAAAAATTAATAACTACATTATAAAGAGTATTAACATAATAACCTTTGTACTTTATAATCTCAGCTTAAGTAATTTTAATTTCAGAATATAAACTATTTATAAATATCTAAGGAACCCTCATGAGTGACTACAAAGACACCTTAAACCTTCCAAAAACCTCTTTCTCAATGAAAGGCAACCTGGCAAATAAAGAACCTATGATTCTTAACAAGTGGGAAAAACAAGGTATTTACAGAAAAATCAGAGAACATTTTGCTGGTCGAGATAAGTTTGTATTACATGATGGTCCTCCATACGCTAATGGAAGTATACACGTTGGACATGCTGTTAATAAGATTCTGAAAGATATAATTGTCAAATCAAAAACACTAAGTGGGTATGATGCCCCTTATATCCCAACATGGGATTGTCACGGCCTGCCTATAGAGCTACAAGTAGAGAAAAAGCACGGTAAAGCTGGACAAAAAATATCTGAAAATGCATTTAGAAAAGAATGTCGTAAATATGCAAAAAAACAAGTAGAAATACAAAAGAAAGATTTCAAGAGATTAGGTGTATTAGGTGAGTGGGATAACCCCTACCTGACTATGGACTTTAATTATGAAGCTAACATGATTAGAACATTGGCAAAGATTATTGAAAATGGTCATTTAAGTAAAGGTTTTAAGCCTGTACATTGGTGCACTGACTGTGGATCAGCACTTGCAGAGGCCGAAGTAGAATACATGGACAAAGTTTCTCCAGCCATTGATGTAAAGTTCAAAATTAAAGACAAAGCGAAGCTTGCTAAAGCCTTTGGTCTTGAGTCACTGAATCATGATGCTTTTGCAGTTATTTGGACAACTACTCCATGGACGTTACCAGCGAACCAAGCCATAGCTGTTCACAACGAACTTAACTATAGTCTAATCAAAGTTGAAGACTCATACATCATACTAGCTGAGAACCTTGTTGAGCAGACTATCAAGAGATATGCAATCGAAAATGCTCAGGTTATAGCTAATACAAGCGGCAACAAGCTAACAGGAATCATAGCAGAACATCCTTTCTATAGTCGTCATGTACCAATTTTACACGGAGACCATGTAACAGATGATTCTGGTACAGGTATGGTTCACACAGCTCCAACTCACGGTGTCGAGGATTTTGCATTAGGCGTACAACATGATTTATCTATGGAAATTTTTGTAAAAGGCAACGGTTGTTATAGTGAAAATACTAAGCTCTTTGCCGGTGAATTTGTCTTTAAGGCCAACGACAGAATCATTGAGCTCTTAGGTGAAAAGAAGCGCTTAATGAATTTTGACAAAATTAAACATAGCTATCCTCATTGCTGGCGTCATAAGACTCCTTTGATATTTAGAGCCACACCTCAATGGTTCGTTAGTATGGAAAAAGAAGGTTTGCGTGAAAAGGCTATTGAGGCAATCAAAGAAACTAGTTGGGCTCCTAGCTGGGGACAAGCCCGTATAGAGGGTATGATTAAAGATAGACCAGATTGGTGTATATCTCGTCAAAGAACTTGGGGGGTACCATTACCTCTATTTATTCACAAAGATACTGAAGAATTACACCCTAACACTATCAAAATACTTGACAAAGTAGCTCAAAAGATAGAAGCAGGTGGTATTGAAGCGTGGTTTAATGCAGACGATAGTGAATTCATATCTGAAACAGATACATACAAGCGCGTAAAAGATACTTTGGATGTATGGTTTGACTCTGGCTCATCAAGTATGTGCATTTTAGATATAGACAAAAATTTAAGCTACCCGGCCGATTTATATTTAGAAGGTTCTGATCAACATCGTGGCTGGTTCCAAACATCTCTATTAGTTGCTATGTCTGCTAAAGGTAGCCAACCATATAAAGAAGTTTTCACCCATGGTTTTGTAGTTGATGAACATGGACGCAAAATGTCCAAATCTCTAGGCAATGTAACCTCACCTCAAGATATTTATAATACTTTAGGTGCAGATATACTTCGTCTATGGACAGCATCTACTGATTACAAGAGTGAAATGGCTGTTTCTGATCAAATTCTAAAAAGAACTGCTGACACTTATCGTAGATTACGCAATACTGCTAGATTCTTATTATCAAACCTAGAAGGCTTCAATCCAGAAACAGATATTATTGAGTTTGACAAACTAGTCAAGTTAGATCAATGGGCAATAGCTAAAACAAAAGAATTCCAAGACAAAATAATTGAAGCTTACGATAAATATCAAACTCATACTGTAGCCCAGTTGATTCATCACTTCTGCTCTATTGAAATGGGTAGCTTCTATCTAGATATCATCAAAGATAGACAATACACTGCAAAAGCAGATGGCCATCCACGTAAATCAGCTCAAACTGCCATATATCATATAGTACATGCTCTAGTAAGATGGATGTCTCCTATACTTTCATATACAGCTGATGAAATTTGGGAGGCTACACCAAAGACTACTGACCTACCTATTCAACTTTGTGAGTGGTATACTGATCTAAAATCATTTAATAACCAAGATGAGTTAAATCTAGAATTCTGGGCAAAAATTCAAGAAATACGCTCAGAAGTTAATAGAATACTTGAGATTAAAAGAAATGAAGATGTAATTAAAGCATCATTAGAAGCAGAAATCATCATCTATGCAGATAATGACAATTATAAGCTTTTAGAGAAACTTGGTAATGAGCTTAGATTTTTACTGATATCATCAAAAGCGAGTCTGAGAGCTATTGAGGAAAGAACAAATAACTCTATTGAATCAAATATCACAGGCCTAAATGTTGAAGTTAATAAGATTGAAGAACCGAAATGTGAAAGATGTTGGCACCGTAGTGCCACTGTAGGTCAAAATCAAGAATATCAAGATATCTGTAGTCGCTGTATTGAAAATATTACTACTGAAGACGGAGAATCACGTGAGTTCGCTTAAATATAAGCTTAAATATTTTATTTTAGCAATTGCTATTATAATTGCTGATTTATGCACAAAATATTTGGCTAATACGCAATTAGAATTTGCACAACCTGTAAAAGTGACTAGCTTCTTTAATTTTACTTTATTATACAACCATGGAGCTGCATTCAGTTTACTAAGCAATGATCAAACATCATGGCAAATGATTATGTTTGCCACTATTTCATTAATCGCTGCAATTGTGCTTATATATTTGATAATCAAACAACCAACTAGTGCAAAACTTAATCTAATCTCATTCTCACTTATATTAGGAGGAGCTCTAGGTAACTTCTATGATAGAGCTTTTCAAGGTTATGTCATCGACTTCTTAGATTTTCATATCGGTAATTATCACTGGCCATCTTTTAATATAGCTGATTCAGCAATAACCTGTGGCGTAATACTTCTGATACTTGCTTCGTTATTTACCAAAAAATCATAGTGTTTTCTTATAGTCAGTATAGAACTGCCTAGCTTTAAACTCATTCCCTCCGTAAAAAATACTATATACAGTTTGGCCCATTTTTGAATCCTGTTCCATAATAACCCCCATATACTTCATATCAGGAAGAGGCTTATTAAGTTCCGCGATAATAGTAGCCGTTTGAGGTAACTTCTCATTAATCATGATTGTATAATCTTTATCTTTAAGATACTCAATCAACTTCTTATACCTATCATTAAAATCCTTTCCATCTAGACGAATAACTTGATCTGGATAGTTCGCAACTAAAAATCTAGCTCCATCGATATCATTTGTATGCTTACTATAACTAACTTCTCTAGCTTTACTATACCTTGTTAACTTATCATAGTGATCAATATTGTCCTGAATATCTTCTTTTATAGTACAAGAAACCATAGACAAACCCACTAAACTCAGCACAAATATTCTTTTATACATTTCAAACTCAAAACACGAGAATCCCAATAGACTAATTATAACTCTAAAACACATATTTTATAAGCTTTTGATATACACAAAAACAATATCATCAGCATGCTTTATTTATGTACAAAATATCCATACAATATAAAGAAAAAATTCTAAGATAACCATGTCTAAAGGTTCTACTACTAAAAAATGGATTCAAGAGCATACTTCTGATTACTATGTTGCTCAAGCTAATAAACTTGGCTATCGTAGTCGAGCAAGTTTTAAAATCCTTGAAATACAAGATAAATACAATTTATTTAAGCAGAATATGTTTATAGTTGATCTTGGAGCTGCTCCAGGAGGTTGGTCAGAGCAAGTAATAAAATTCATAGGAAATAAAGGTAAACTTATTGCTTTAGATTTGCTTGATATGACTCCAATTGCTGGAGTAGAATTTATTCAAGGTGATTTTTCAAGTGATGAAACTTACGATAAACTAATTCAACTCATCAATAATAGAAAAATTGACTGTGTAATATCTGATATGTCTCCTAATCTTAGTGGTAACAAAACTTCTGATCAAGCTAGATCTATCCACCTCCTTGAGCTGGCCTTAGACTTTGCCAATACTAATCTCAACAAGAACGGCTCATTTGTTGCAAAAGTATTTCAAGGTCAAGGTAGTGATGAGTATATTAAACTAGTGAGAGAATCTTTTAACAAAGTTGTACAGTTCAAACCTAAATCATCAAGACCCAAATCTAGAGAATTCTATATAGTGGCTGACGGATTTAAAGGGTAGATATTTTATTAAGATGGTTCTTCACAGCTGAAATGTCCTCTAAACCAAATAAATAGTCCCTCCTAAAAAAATAAATATCATAAGATATAAGTACCAAAACATATCAATATAATTAAATGAAAAATACTAAACAGTTATTTATTTGCTTTATTGGAATTGTTCTAATAGCCTCTATTTTAAGAGCCCCTATTACATCAGTATCACCACTACTTACAAATATTGTAAATACAATTAATATTTCTCCAGTAACCGCCGGACTATTAGTTAGCCTACCATTACTAATTTTTGCAACATTATCTGTATTTATTTTTTCTTTTACAAAAAAACTCTCGTTGGAAACAAGCTTAATAGTATCTATAATATTGATAACTCTTGGTATATTAATACGCTCTCATATTAATATATATTCAATATTTTTAGGTACCATCATTATCGGTATTGGTATCACCATATCTAATGTTCTTATCCCAGTTTTTATAAAGAAAAAATTTCCAAACAATATACCCATTATGATATCCGTGTATGGATTAATGATGGGGCTAGGATCTTAGCTAACCATTAGTTTAATGATACCAATTATGCATCTAGCACAAAGACTCTCTTACTCAGACAATTCTGGCTTAACACTAGCACTATCAAGTGTTGCTATACTTGGTATAATAACTTTAATTATATGGCTACCTCAGCTTAAGAATAAAACCCTATTACCAAAAAATAATAACTCCACAAATCTCCATAGCCACATCTGGAAATCTAAGATCGCATGGCAAATAAGTATATTCTTATCATGTAGCGGTATACTTATGTACACTCTTTCCACATGGATTCCTTCCATTCTAGAAAGCAAAGGATACTCTATTCAGAATGCTGGTTATTTAGCAGGGTTATTTCAAATATCATCAAGCCTTCCTGTATTGATGATAACTCCTCTTATGAGAATATTAAAAAACAAAAATATTCTTACATTAGTATTTGCATTATGTAATTTTTTAGGAACTTTATTGCTTTTACTTAATGTATTTACTTTTATTGCAATTATAATGCTAGGAGTAGGAATTGGTGGTGCATTTATGGTCAGCTTAATATTAATAGGTATAAGAACTAGTAATACACAACTAGCCGCTGTCCTTTCTGGTAAATCTCAATCAATAGCCTATATATTAGCCGCTTTAGGCCCTATTATAACTGGGACATTCCATCAAATAACTTCTAGCTGGAAGTTACCTCTTATTATTTGTCTTTGTGTGACAATCATTATGATTGTCTTTTCACTTTTTGTTGCAAATCCTGAAAAAATAAACGTTGATGATATTTAAAAATCACTCTGACAATAATCTTTAACATATCTTTTAGGAGAACATTTAAAAATCCTCTTAAAGAAAGTAACAAAAGTACTCGTCGATTCATACCCTAAGTACTCAGAAACCCAATTTACTGAATAACCTTCATATAATTTTTGTAGCGCTACAACAATATGCAATTGTTTTTTCCAATCACTAAAATTCATCCCTATATTTTTTTTGATTTTCCTTGCCAAAGTCTTACTACTAACAGAACATTCATAAGCCATATCATATATATATTTATATTTTGTTGGTTTATTGAGCCATTGAAGAGCTACTTCTTGTAAAACCTTTTCTGAAGGTAAAGAAAAATTATAAAATGTTGGTAACATTTTTGATAATTGGTCAACTAAAACACTAGCTATTTTTTGATTTTCATAATTCAATTGGTCTAAAACTCTTTGTTGTGATAAGTATAGAATCAACTCTTTTATTAGAGGAGATATGTATAGCACACAAGCTTTCTTCGGCATATTAGCAAGCATTGACTCATCTACGAAAGCCATACACACTTCACCACCTTTTGTGATTAAATTACTATGATAAACATAACTAAGAATCCATAATGCACTGCCTAAAGGTACTGCCCAAACATTAGCCTCGACATTTGACTGAATAAGACCCTTAGTTGGCAATATTAATTGAGCTTTAGAATGACTATGATATTCAGACTCCTCATCACAGTCTTTAACTTGAGATTTTCCTACAATTAAAGCATTTAGATAGTTTTCCGGATCAAAATCAGTAGTTAAAGTATCTGGCATAAGCATTTAACTGAATTCACAAAAAGGTTTAAGAGATTCTATTATTAAATCTAAATATCATGCTTCCATAACTCTAGCATCCTATTAGCAACAACCTTATTAGCTTTTGCTGTTGGATGACAATAATCCCAACACAAGTATTTTTCAGGATCACCAAGTATATCTATATCATACTGGATATTACCTAAAGAATCTGCACCGCCATAGCTATCAATACATGCATCAGTAACATTCTCAAACCCATATTTTCTTGGAGAATCAATACAATCGTTTAATAAGGTAAAGAAATCAAAAAGCTTAAGATTAACATTGGGAAAAAGCATCTGTAACTCTGCAACACGATTTCTTAATAGTCCATTTTGCAAATTCACATTAGTCTTCAAATATGATTTAAAGAACTTACCAACCCAGTTAGAAAGATACTCTTTGTACCCCGGAGCTCTAGTCACATCAGGAATATTCCACAAGATTATATTTTTAGCTCCCATTTTTATAACTTTACGGACGATTTTACTCAAATCTCTTGCTACTCTGAACTTCGGCATCAAATTTATATATGGTATTTCATTGTATACCATGAACATGAAGTTATTTGCTCCACCATTCACAATAACCAAGTCATCATTAGCAAAACGACCTTCTTCATTCTCAAATCTAGCAACCTGATCAGATACTGCAAACGAATGATATCGCAATAGAGATGAAGGATTACCGCCATGAGTCAACGCTCCACATATTGCATAACTTTTATGTTTAATTTCTTGCACTTTTTGATCTTTAGCTAAAATATCGGCCAGTACCTCAGTCGAAACAAGACCATTTGAAAATCTTCCATTATGATATGGTTTACCCGGTATATCTAGTGTCTTCATAAGATTACCATTATCTAAAAGGCTGTCCCCGAAGACTACAATTCTACCTATTTGTTGCATATCTAATCCTTATACTCAAAAAAATTAGCCATCCAATGGGCTATTATCAAACTATTATCCCTAATCCTCAAACTTTCTAAAGCATGATGAAACTCATTTTTTATATCATCTTGATATTCTTTTATAAGAGCATGATTATGCACTTTTAGCATCTCAGGGTGTGCTTGTATCCCCAAAACATGATTATTAATACAAAACATTTGTACCTTGCAGTAGTCACTTGTGCTTATTAGCTCTGCATCCTCAGGCAACTCGACTATCATATCCTGATGATAAAACAATAGACTCAAATAATTATGAAATGGACTCATCCATGGTTTTTTTGTAAGAACTTCAACATTACGTACCCCTACAGCAAACCCCATAGGCCCTCTCTCGACTCTACCACCTAAGGCTTGAGCCAAAATTTGATGTCCAAAACATATACCTATCATTTTTTTGTTTTGCTGATAGAGATTCTTTATCTCTGTTTTT
This sequence comes from Francisella sp. SYW-2, assembly GCF_008711475.1. Lineage (NCBI taxonomy): Bacteria > Pseudomonadati > Pseudomonadota > Gammaproteobacteria > Thiotrichales > Francisellaceae > Francisella > Francisella sp. SYW-2. Next base: position 32,037 of record NZ_VXKO01000007.1, read on the forward strand.
AGCTTAACTATCCATGAAAGATTATCAAAAGCTGTAGCTTTACTGCCTGTAATAATAAAACCATCATATTCATCATAATTATCGGGATATTCTTGGATAGTTACATCATAAATATCAAAATCAACAACCACTGATAACTTAAAAAAAAGATTGGCAAACATATCAGGATAATTACCACCTGCAACTCCACGTCGATGCTCTGGAATGTGATCTGTTTGTAATATTGCTATTTTCATCTTATATTTACATTAGTTTATTAGTGCATCAAATAGTATTTTTTTAAACTCTTCTGTCATTTCAAAAGTATAGCTATGATTCTTAGATCCACCACGAGCACCTTTTATAGTTAAAAGATTACCATCCTTAGAAATGTTTTTGATATTTATCACATCAATTTTTTCACTATCTAGGACCTCAGCTTTACGCTTCCAGTTATCTCTATATCTAGTAATAGCACTACGATACGAGCCTGATATTTTATTTTCTAAAGCTTTCTTTACAAACTCTTCAGCCCCTTGAGGTATTTCTTCCGCGAACTTTTTAAGCTCATATAGAGTCCTTACATCCTCAATAATACCTTTATTTGATAATTCACGGATATTATCTTCTGCATCAGCTATTTTTAGACGCATCGATATCCAACTATTATCTCGACCTAAAACCTTAGCTATATCAGATTTTTTGACATTCTTATTTTCGATCAGATCTCTTAATGCATCTGCTTCTTCAAATGGTGATACATTCTCTCTTTGATCATTTTCTAAAAGCTGTAATAAAATAATACTTGCATCAGACTCTTCTTGCCTTACAATACACGGTATAGTTGTCAATCCCGCTTTTTGACTTGCTAAATATCTTCTCTCTCCAGCAATGATATGATGTGCTCCATCATTTTTTTTAGCAGTAACAATAATTGGCTGAATAACACCATTTTCTCGGATACTTCCCGCAAGAGAATCAATGTTTTTAAATGTCTTTCTTGGCTGATTAGCATCAGGTTTAACAAGATTCAAAGGTAATTCAAAAAGCTGGCCCACTTTACTTGCTTGATCACTAAGCTCTTGTAGTTGCATAGCTCTGAGAATATCTTTTTTTTCTTGAGCTACTGCATCATGAACTTTAGAATTAGTTTTACGATTCATTAAAGAAACTTTCTTGGCCATTATTTTTCTTCCCCAAAAAACTCAACTATTTCTCTAGCTAATTTTTTAACTTGAATATGTACTTTACTTTGCTTTGCATACTCACCCACATATACACCCTCAGCTTCAGCTTCTATAAACTTAACACTTTGAGATACATAAGCTTCAAAATAATTTCCATCCTCTTCAAAAAACTCTAGTAAACTCTTTGCCATATTCGATTGCATCTGCACTCTATTTGCAAAAAACTTGTATGGCTTTTCAGCTGTTAAAGCCAAATCCTTAGCCTCTATCAGACCTGATAAGTCCATTCCACTTGGAGAACATGGTATAACCACCAAGTCAGAGAGCAAAGCTGACTTTAGGGCTGCAGTTTGGAAATTAGGTGGAGTATCAATAACAACAAAGTCTAAGTTTTGTTTTAATTCTATAACCTTTTCTCTTACATTCTTCTCGTCAAGGTTATAAACAAAATCACCAGCATCATTATTTTTTGTCATCCACATGTATGCATCAGGCTTATCTTTATCCATATCAACTATAGCAACTTTATAGCCTTGCTCTTTTAGGCCACACGCAATATTAATTGCCGTTGTTGTTTTTCCCGAGCCACCTTTTTGTTGCAACAAAGACACAACTTTTGCACATTTTTGATTCATTTTAAAAAAACCTTAAAATATATAAATTAACTTATTATATAGAGTACTTAGGAAATTATAGTCTATATTTGCCTGCTATAAAACCAACTTTTATACATTAGCTATTGATAAGCTGAGTGTTTTCTTATATTTTATTAATTCATTCGCGAGTATTCGCAAAAATACTCTTTTTATACAAAATTATTTCAAAGGTTTAAAATGGCAAAAAATTTAGTAATTGTTGAGTCTCCTGCCAAAACGAAGACTATAAAAAAATATCTTGGCAACGATTTTGATATCTTGGCTTCATTTGGTCATGTTCGAGAAATACCCTCTAAAGATACATCAATTGATGTAAACGATAATTTTAAAATCAAATTTACAACAAGTGAAAAGAGCAAGAAACATTTAGATGCAATAAAAAAATCTGCAAAAAATGCAGAAAATATATATCTTGCTACCGATCCAGATAGAGAAGGAGAGGCCATATCTTGGCACGTACAAGAAATACTTAAAAATGCACGTTTACTGAAGGATAAAAATGTTTATCGTGTTACATTTAATGAGATCACAAAATCAGCTGTAACGAATGCTATAGAAAATCCAAAAGAACTATCTATGGACTTAGTTAATGCTCAAAAAGCTCGTCAGGCATTAGACTTTCTTGTAGGATTTAACCTTTCACCTCTACTATGGCGTAAAATAACTAGTGGTTTATCTGCTGGAAGAGTTCAAAGCCCTGCTCTTAGAATGATAGTTGAACGTGAAATTGAGCGTGAGAATTTCGTTAAAAAAGATTACTGGAGCTTGACTGCTGATATATTCAAGCAAAAACAAATTTTTGCAAATCTGACTGAGTTTGACGGCACTAAAGTTGAACAGTTCACTTTCACAGCAGAAAAAGATGCTGAAAATGCAAAAGTAACCATCACAAAAGATGCTAATGGTTTTTTGATAGTAGAAGGTATTACTGAGAAAAAAACTAGAAGAAACCCATACCCTCCATTTATAACATCAACATTACAACAGGAAGCTTCAAAAAAGCTAGGCTTCACTGCTAAGAGAACAATGTCTACGGCTCAAAAGCTTTATGAAGGTATGGACTTAGGCAATGGCGAATCTGTTGGTCTTATCTCATACATGAGAACAGACTCAACCAACTTATCTAATGACGCTCTTAATGATATCAGAAGTTTCATTGAATCTAAGTTTGATAAGGATATGTTGCCATCTAAACCAAGAGTGTTTGGTAAAAAATCACAAAACGCTCAAGAGGCTCATGAAGCAATTCGTGTAACTTCTGCTAGTAGAACTCCTGAGTCTATGAAACCTTATTTAACTACTGATGAATTTAAGTTATATAGCCTAATATATAACAGAACAATTGCTTGTCAGATGAAGCACGCAACATTGAATAGCACATCTGTTGATTTAATCACAGAAAATGAAAAACACAAGTTTAGAGTAACTGGTACCGTAATTGTCGATGCAGGATTCTTAAAAATCTACAATGTCGAAAAAGATGAAGATGAAAAAGAGTCTAATGATGAACAAACTTTACCAAAATTTGAAAAAGGTGAAAAAGTTCCTCTTAAAGATATTATAACAAAAGCTCATTCAACTGAACCTCCACCTCGATACACTGAAGCATCTCTAGTCAAAGCCCTAGAGAAGTATGGCATTGGTAGACCTTCGACTTATGCGACTATAATCTCAACACTCCAACAAAGAGACTATGTTGAAGTTGAAAAACGTCGCTTCATACCTACCGATAAAGGTCGTGTCGTAAATAAATTTTTGACAGAATATTTCAAAAAATATGTTGAATACTCTTATACTGCTGGTTTAGAAAAAGAATTAGATGAAATTGCGCATCATAAAAATGATTACCTTAGCGTATTAAACAGCTTCTGGAAGCCTTTCATTGAGAGAATAAACAAAATTGCTGAAGATGTATCTCGTAAAGATGTAGTTACTGAAGAGCTTGACGAAGACTGTCCTGAATGCGGCAGCAAACTATCATCTCGCTTAGGCAAAAATGGTAGATTTATAGGCTGCACAAACTACCCAACCTGTAAATATACTCGTCGTGTCGACAGTGACGGCAAAGAAATAGAAAAAGAAGAACCTACTGTTGTCGAAGATAGAAAGTGCCCAGAGTGCGGATCAGATTTACATATCAAGCAAGGACGTTATGGTAAATTTATTGGTTGCTCAAACTATCCAACTTGTAAGCACATGGAGCCACTTGAGAAGCCAAAAGATACAGGCGTAGTGTGTCCAAAATGCAATAAAAATCACATTGTTGAGAAAAAATCTCGCAAAGGCAAAGTATTTTATGCTTGCTCAGGCTTCCCTAAATGTAAAAATGCTTACTGGTATCCACCAATAAAAGAAGAATGTCCAAAATGTAAATCACCAATACTTTTACATAAAACAACTAAAAAAGATGGTGAACAAAAAGCATGCCCAAATACAGAATGTGATTACGCTGTACCTTGGGAAGAAGATAATTAATAATTTGTATAAATAAACCCCCTTAAATAGAAAATATTGTTAGCCTATTATGTATAAGCAGTATACCTTGCCATCTTGAATTTATTTCAACATGATAAAAATAATTAATCCTTTTAAATTTTAAAATATAGTTTCAATAATATTAATTAAGCCAAGACCTAAATCCACATAGGTGGAAATATAAGAGGTAATATTGTTATACAAAATATACTAGCAAATATTAATGTTCCAACTACTATATAGCTTACAACTGACACATCAGTACTCTGCTTAGATTGTTTTACAAAAATAGATACGCAAAAGCCAAATACAAACACACAACCAAATAATCCTAGCGATGTTTTAAACATAGCATTTAACATGCCATCTATCATTCCAGCTGTTAGCATCATCACAAACATACAGTGATAAGGGTTAACACAAATATCTATACGTTTTTTAAGTAAATTTTTAACCGCTGTAATAATAACTATAATCGCAGCAATAAAAGCTGGAATACCCCATTGCGACCATATTTCTAGTAGTAAATTATGAGGATATCCATCTGGTCGCTTAGTAATTGCAAGGTAATTCCATTGCCCTACTCCAGTAAGAGGATGTTCTACACCTATCCAGAATGCTTCATTCCATAGAGGAATCCTGCCACTAAAACCTCCTCTAATAAGATCTGCTGATGACTTAATATTAGTATTATCAACCGCTGATATAAAATGAGTATAGAACAAGTCTAGCAAACCTCCACAAACCAGAGTTAAGCCAAGTATCAAGACAACTATCTTAAAATACTTACGAGCAAAAATAAAAAGCAAAGGTATTATTACAATATACTCAGCGAATATTGTTCTAAAAGCATGATTTATCAATACGAACCAAACTATAGTTAACGCTATAAAAGAACCTATCTTGTAAATAGGTCTTAAATCAATAAACCATGGTAATAATAACAAAGGTAAAAACCAACTAAAGTAATTATCCAAAAATCTTGGATTTAGACAGTTATATATGAATAATAAAACTTTTTGGATGCTACCTGCAACCACAGCTCCATAGACCGAATAATTAGCCAATGATAGCTGTAAAAATAATGCTCCTCCGAAGAAAATCAAAGAGAGCAATATAATCACATAAAAATATTGTATAGACTTAAAATTATCTTTCACATAACCTGCAATAAACAATACGCAGATAAATTGTAAAAATGTTACGCTAACACCTTTGAATGCAATTGAAGGAGAAATAGCAAAAGCCGAAGATACAATGCCGAATATAAAAAACATGAAAATTGAATATCTTACTAGATTGCCAAAGCTCAAGAATACTTGTATAAGTTTAGAAAGACTTTGCTTATTTAGCAAAATAGCGACACTAGCAATACAAAGCGTATAGAAAAAAATATAATATCTATCTAAAAATAGATAAATATTCGCACTAAAAGTATCATTAAAATAATGAGTAATCTTACCCCCTGATGATACCGGCACTAAATTTAGTGGAGTATATTTCATAAAAGGCATTAAAAATACCCAAAATAGTGAAATAGCAAGAAAATAAAATATATAGTCGTTAAAATTAATCTTTTTGACAAAGTTTTTCACAATTAATTCTCGTGTTAGAAATTCATATTAATAAGAAATATTGTAGTATTTGAAATTACTAGAAAAATTTATTTAATCTCAATTGTAGACTTAGCTAGTTCTGAATTATCAGATTTATTAACAACCGTAGCAGTCCAAGTACCATCACAAACTTTATCATCACTAAGAACACTCTGATTATCAACAGTATAGTCTTGAGCATCTTTAAATTTAGTAATAGGGAAAGAAGTGCTATAACAGTTTGTATCTTTAGGAGCTCTCCATGTCAAGTAGATAGTACCCTGAGGAGCACCATTCCAATTAGTTATAATCTTAGCTTCTATTTCATGAGATTCAGGCTTATAAGTCATATTTAGAGAAGCTGTTGGTTTATCTTCGGAGCTATCTTGACGATCTTCTTGATCAGGATTATCAAGATTATCATCTGGATTAACTTGTATTGAATCATCTGAGCTATATAGCTTATCAATAAAGTTATTATATGTACTACAACTTGCTAATCCCGTAGCTATTAATATTAATAGTAAAAATTTTTTCATTATATTGTTACCTATCACTTTTAGTTTGCTTTGTTCTCAACCACTGATTGACCTTTAAGTTGCTCTATCTCTTGAGTTGTTTTTTCAAGATTATCTTGCGTCTGCTTTGCTTGCTCTTCAAGCTTCAAAGACTTTTCTTTATATACACTCGCTTTTTTAGTATATCGTTTAAATCTCTTCTTAAGAACCGTCGAATCTTGTGCAGATTTTAAGAGCTTGTCTTTTATCTCTTGTTTTTTAGCTGCTACTTGTTCATTACGTTCTTCACTAAGTTTAGAGTATTCAGTTTGAAGCTGATTGAGCTCCTGCACTTTTTGGTCTAATAGACCTTTATATTTTTGCGATAGTTTTTCATATTTTTCAGCTCTTTGCTCAGCTTCCTGAGCTTCTTTTTGAAGCACTTGCGTTTGTTGCTCTAGCTGTCGCTGATTATCTTGTAAATTTGCCATCTTTTCACTATCAGCAGCACAACTTGTTAACATTAAAGCTGATACAGAAATCACACATATCAGCAGAACAGATATAATTTTCTTCATAAGTTAAATCTATCTCTACAGTATTCATAAGCATATATTTTATCAGCTAGAAGCTTTAAGTAAAGAAGATTAACAAATCAAGATAATAAAATACCTCATTATTTTGTATGAGATTTAAGTTCCGCTATTTGTTGAGATATTTTAGATGCCTGATTGGCCTGAGTTTGTGAAGTAGCTTTTAGATTATTTATCTGAGATTGATACCCATTTGCAAGAGTTCGATACTCATTTATTTTTTCATCAATTTTAGCTTTTTGAAGAGTCTTCTGAACCAGCTCTTTGTTAACTGCTATTGCACTATCATTATTTGGATCACTAAAGTTACTATACGCTTTCTTCAGATCATCAATATCACTACCTAGCTTATCTGATTTTTTTTGCAGATCATCAGCTTGCAATCTATATTTAGCTATTTTAGTCTGTAGACTATCAATATTGGCAAGATTCTGAGATGCTTGTTCACTTAATTGTTTTTGAGTTTGCTGAAGCTGCTGAATTTGCTCTGCAGTACTAGATCCACAAGAACTAAGACTTAATATAGCCGACAGAGCTACTGATACTATTAAAATCTTTTTCATAAAACTACTACCTTAATTATTTATAAATAATTAGTATAGCAAAAACTGCTATTTAATAATAATCTGATTTTATAATTTAAAGAATAGGCTTTCTAGAAAAGAGTATATTGTGTTTTTTACAATGACTATACAGTGATTGAATCAGTAGCAATTACTTGCTTATCAAACAGAACATTTGCTGTCCATTTACCGCTACAATATTTATTACCCTGTTTAATTTCTACAGTTGCCCATGTTTTATCATTTTTCTCAGCATACTTAGTGATAGGGAAACTAGTATCATAACACTTAGATCCCTCAGGAGCTTGCCATTGCAATCTTACACTTCCTTGAGGATTGTTATTGTAAGTAGTATAGATAGTAGCTTTGATATCATCTTGGTTAGTTTTCTTTAACTTTATCTTAGCTGTAGGCGCTGTACTAGTAGCAGAATCTTGAACAGCTGTAGCATCTGAAGCTTGTGGTGCTTGATCCTGAGCAGCAGAATTTTCACCTGCAACAGTCGAACAACTAGCAAGACCGGCGATTGATAAAGACAATAGACTAAGTTTAATTATTTTTTTCATACAAATTACTCCTTTTACAAGTTATACACTCAAAATCGATTATAACATTAATTTGCACCAAATAAACAGCTGTTTATCAAATGATTATACAGCTAACACTACGATTCTCATTAACAAGCAAATTGTATGTTTTACAAGCAGTATCACTCGCCATAAAATCAACACTTCTACCCGCTTTTGCTAACTCATTAATTATTTCTATGGGAGGCAATAACTGTTTTTTGCCTGTTCCAATAATGATAATTTCTGGGCCAGTTGATAACACAAGATCAAGATGACTCTTGTTAATACTATTTATGTCACTAATTTCATCTTGATACTCTAGTACCTCTGTAGAGGATAAAATCAAAGGATGATTATATTCACCAATATTAAGAATAATTCGCCCATTTATATATTCTTTAAAAAAAACTGGAGCTTGAATTTTTTCTTCTTGTAAAGTCATCATAGCAAAAAAACCTTGATTATAATAATATAGCTAACATATATAAATTATAACTTATCAATATTATATCTAAACATTATTTTGAGGCTACCATGAATTCAATACTAGAAGAATCTAATTTACCGAAACTTGCTGAATTTAAAACTGATGAAGTCAAGCCAGCAATAGACTATCTTTTTGAACATGCTGAAATCAATCTACAAAAGGCACTGCAAGAACAAAATCCTAGCTGGCAAACTCTCCTACAACTAGAAGTAGATGATGAGAAAATAAGCCAAGCATTTTCTACAATTGCTCACATGAATGCTGTTTGCAATTCTAAAGAATTACGCGAGAGCTACGAGTACGCTGTAAGCAAACTTACCGATTACTATACCAAGCTTGGACAAAATAAAGATTTATACAATTTATATAAACAAATTCAAAATCACGAGCTTAATGCTGAACAAGCACAAGCTATAAAAAAAGCTATTGTCGGATTTGAGCAATCAGGCGTAAATCTTGACGAATCAAAAAGAAAAAGATTGCAAGAGATCTCGCAAGAGTTAGCTCAACTAACTACAAAATTTGAGAATAATGTATTAGATGCTACTATGGACTGGCTCTACACCACAAATGATGAGAAAGAGCTAAAAGGACTATCCCAAAATACTATTGAATCAGCAATAAATAAAGCAAAACAAAAAAATATTTCTGAAAAATATGCATTAGGAATAGATATTCCAACATACCTAGCAGTGTTGCAACAAGCTGATAATCGCAAATTACGTGAGAAACTCTATAAAGCATACTGTACTAGAGCATCAAAAGAGGCAGATAACAAAAACTTCGATAATGATGACAATATTGAAAAAATCCTAAAGCTACGTGCTGAAAAATCGCAAATATTGGGTTTTGATAATTATGCAGAGAATTCTCTATTTACCAAAATGGCAGAAACACCAACCCAAGTACTTGAACTACTTAATAGCCTTCTTGAAAAATCATTGCCTCAAGCAAAAAAAGAAATTAATGAATTGCGCAGATTTGCTGAAGATGCTGGGCTTGTAGATGGCCTTCAACCATGGGATACAGCATATTATTCTGAAAAACTCAAAAAAGCTAAATTTGACTTTACAGAAGAAGAACTTAGAGAATATTTCCCATTAGAGAGAGTTTTGGAAGGACTATTCAAGATACTTAATAAAATCTATAACTTAGAAATAAAAGAAAATTCAAGCTATTCAAAATATATAGATGAACAACAAACTTTTGATTTTTTCAAGGATGGAGAATATATTGGCAGTATAATTTGTGATTTTTTTGCTCGTGATAATAAACGTGGTGGCGCATGGATGGATGGCTCACGCACAGCGTTTATCCAGCCGAATGGCTTAGCTCAAAAACCTGTAGCTTATGTTAATTGCAACTTCTTACCACCATCGAAAGATGGTGCAAACCTAACTCATAATGATGTTGTAACATTATTTCACGAGTTTGGTCATGCTCTTCATCACATCTTATCACGTGTAACTGTTGCTTCAATTTCTGGAACCAATGGAGTTGAATGGGACGCTGTGGAATTACCTAGCCAATTCATGGAGAATTTCTGCTGGTGCGAAGAAGGACTAGCACTTATATCCGGATCACGCGATGGTAAAGCCCTTAGTAACAAACAAATTGATAAACTTGTAGGTACGAGACATTTTCAGTCTGCATTAATGATGGTTAGACAACTTGAATTTGCTATATTTGATATGAATATCCACTACAAAAAATTAACTACCGCGACTGAAGTCCAAAATGAATTAGATAGCATTAGAGAAAGAGTCAACTTACTTAAAACTCCTAGCTACAATAGATTCCAGAATGGATTTTCGCATATTTTTGCTGGAGGTTATGCTGCTGGATACTACAGTTACAAATGGGCTGAAATACTTTCTTCAGATGTGTTTTCACGTTTTGAAAATGAAGGAATCCTTAGTAATAAAGTTGGTAATGACTTGTTAGAAAACATAATTTCAAAGGGCTCTTCACGTGATGCTATGGATAACTTTATAGCATTTATGGGGCGTAAACCAAATGAAGAAGCTCTACTTCGACACAGTGGGATTAATTAAAGTAACAAAGCTAAATGTGGCTATAGATCTTTAATCTACCAGCAACATTTATTCCTACAACATATACCACAGTTATAAAAACTTCTAAAAATATGAAAACAATTGAAATAGGTAATAAAGCTGAAGAACAAGCCTCTAAATTCTTGCAAGCTAAAAATCTAGAAATTCTAGCTCAAAATTTTAAAGCCTTACCTTATGGTGAAATTGATATTATTGCTTTAGAGCAAAGCACTCTTGTATTTATCGAAGTAAAATATCGTAGCAAAACAAAATTTGCTAAAGCAGAAGAAATGCTAACTTACAGTAAACAGCAAAAAATTATTAATTCAGCAAATATTTTCTTACAAAAGAATCCTAAGCTTGAAAACTACGAATGTAGATTTGATTTAATAGCAATTAACAAAAAAAATATTAACTGGATAAAAAATGCTTTTATCTTAAATTAAAGCTCTTGAGAAAGTTCTATAAGCTTTTTAGCTTGTAATAGCTGATAAGCATCGGTTTCATCATTTAAATTAAGATTTAGATGCCCTACTTTTCTGCCCTTACGCGGCTCCTTGTTATAGCTATGAATCTTAACTCTATCAAGTGCTGCTAAATCTTTTGTAGCTGGCATACCTCCAATAAAGTTCAACATCACAGTTTTACGACTTGTTGTATCTCCCAAGATCAAACCTGCGATAGCTCTAACATGATTTTCAAACTGTGAAGTAATTGAGCCATCAATACTCCAGTGTCCACTATTATGCACTCTAGGAGCTATCTCATTGACTATTAACTCATCGCCTTTGACAAAGAACTCTATGGCTAAAGTACCAACATAGGCAAACTCTTTGACCAATATTTTAGCTATCTGCTGTGCTTTTTCAGCTAACACTAGATTTTCAAAAGGTGCTTCTGATTCAACTATAATACCTTGTTTATGAATATTTTTAGCTAATGGATAAAAAGCTATATTTCCTTTAATATCAGCCGTACATATTTGTGAAACTTCATAATCAAAGTCGACAAAAGCCTCATAAATAAGACCGTCTGGAGCATTTTTAAGAGCATCCCAAGCTTTTGATACATCTTCTTGAGATTTTAGCATAAATTGACCTTTACCATCATAGCCAAATCTACGTGTTTTGACTATAGCCGGTAACCCATAATCTAGTACAGCTTTTTCAAGCTTATCTAGACTATCAATATTTACAAATTTAGCAGTAGCTATACCATGATCTTGCATAAAAGATTTCTCAAGTAATCTATCTTGAGAGATAGCAATGGCTTTCGCAGATGGATATACATTCACCTCATGGTTAATTGCTTTAATAAGCTCGTGAGATATATTTTCATTCTCAAAAGTTATCACATCAAACTGTTTTGCCCATACAACAACATCATTAACTTGTTCTAAATCAATATCTGTTACACTTTTTACAACCTCTTCGGCGCAATCATCTGTTTTACCAAGACAGTGAAACTCTAGACCTAAAGGCGTACCAGCTATACTTAGCATCCTTGCAAGTTGACCTGCTCCAATAATACCTATTTTCATATTACTGTTCCCTCGGATTAGGATTATCTAGTACTGATTGAGTTTGATCTGCTCTAAACTTAGCAAGAGCTTGACCTACTTTAGAATCTACAAGTTGCAAAATACTTGCAGCAAAAAGAGCGGCATTTTTAGCCCCTGCCACACCAATTGCAAAAGTAGCAACCGGAATACCCGCTGGCATTTGTACAATAGATAATAAACTATCTTTGCCACTTAATGTGCTAGACTTCACAGGTACGCCTAAGACTGGCAGGTCTGTTTTTGCAGCAACCATACCAGGTAGATGGGCTGCACCGCCAGCACCTGCAATTATGACTTTTAGGCCTCTAGACTTGGCTGTCTCAGCATAACCGAACATTTTGTCAGGGGTTCTATGAGCTGAAACAACCTCACATTCATAGCTAATGCCTAGATTCTCTAAAATATCACAACACTCTTTCATTGTGCTCCAATCAGATTTAGAGCCCATGATTACACCAACATCTATACTCATCTCTTTTTCTCCCTTATATGTCATCTTATGGCTTGACCATAGGATCCATTTATAATGATGCTCAACACCTTACTTAGATTCTACGATCAAGTCGTAGAATGACACTACTGAATTATTTGCTTCCAATTCTTAATAACCTCTATCCAAGCTTTACTCTCGAGAGCTTGTACTTTTTCTTTTAAGCTTTCAGCAATATCATCTTTTCTTACATCACATTTCAACTGCAAAACTATATCACCACCATCAACCTCTTCACTTACTTGATGGATAGTACATCCAGATACACTATCTCCAGCGTCAATAACTGATTGATGCACTGCCAAATCCATTAATCCTGCATGCTTTGGTAATAGTGATGGATGAATATTTAGAATTTTACCCTCAAAAGCCTTTATAAAGACTGGACTTAAAATACGCATAAAACCAATTAGTAAAATCAAATCTGGATTATATTTCTGGATTTCTTCGACAAGAAGCTTATCATAAGCCTCTCTTGATAGACCTTTTGAAGCTATGAATTTATTAGCTATATTTCGATCTTTTGCTCTTTGTAAAATATAAGAATCTTGCTTATTAGAGATAACCAAACTTATATCAGCATCTATTTGCCTATCAGCTATAGCATCTATTATAGCCTGCATATTAGTCCCACGTGTAGAACCCAATACAACAAGTTTTAGCCTAGACACTTCTATAGCTCCTGATACTTATTACCACGCAATAAATTCATATGCTTAATACGCTTATTAATAAGCTCTTTGGTACCTATATCAGGACGGTGAAATAGCTTACCATAAATATTTTTGACAGCATTTTCTGCTTTTTGTTCTGCTTCTGCTATCGTATCACCTAAGCCTAATACTGCTATTGCTCTAGAACCTGTACCAATTAGTTTACCACCTCTAAAATCTACAGCTCCTAAGAAAATTTCTACATTATCAGGGCATTTTGATATATCTATCTCAAAGTTTTTGACTGACTGATTTGGATACCCTAATGGTACTAAATATTTACATACACTTGCTTTATTTTTAAATTCAGCTTGTATCTTATCAAGAGTACCATTAGTTATTGCTTGTACTATCTCAACAAAATCTGTTTCTAGTAAAGTCAGTAAGTTCATAGCCTCAGGATCCCCAAAACGAGCATTATACTCAATAACTTTTGTATCATCTTTGGTAGCCATAAAACCACCATATAAGATACCTTGATAAGGTTCGCCGAATTTATCAGCTAATGCTTTTGCAACTTTCTCATTTATCTCTTTTGCTCTAGCTATATCAGAATCTGATAAAAATGGTAAGCTATGATTAGCATCTGAGTAAGTACCCATACCACCTGTATTTGGACCTTTATCACCTTCATGTGCACGTTTGTGATCTTGTACAGCTGGCATATGAATAAAATGCTCACCATCAGTGAAAGATATCAAAGAGAACTCTTGACCGACAAGCTTCTCTTCAATCACAAATTCCTTGCCTGAATCTATCAATGACTGACAATGTTTAAGAGCATCACTCATTGTATGTAAATGATCTCCCCATACAAGAACTCCTTTACCACCCATCAAACCATCTGCTTTTATGACGAACTGATTTCTATACTCCTTGAGAGTCTCTTCCACACCATCCATAGTTGAGAACTTCCTAAAGAAAGGGTTTGCTCCTATATCATAGTCACGGATTAGGTCTCTTGTAAAACCTTTTGATGTTTCAAGTTGAGCAAGTTTCTTAGTTGGGCCAACTACACCTATACCATTTGCTTTAAGAATATCGGCAAGACCCACTTCAAGTGGCGCCTCTGGACCAATAATAGCTATATCAATACTCTCTGCTTTTGCATACTCAAGAACTGCCTCACAGTTACAAATATCACCAACTCTATATCCTTGAGCTATTCTATCAATACCAGGATTTACCGCTGTACTTATACAAAAAAGCTGATTCTTAATAGCACTTCTTTTAACTGCTTCAGCTATTGCATGCTCTCTACTTCCTGAACCCACTAGAAGAATATTCACTTGACTCTCCGTATTTAAATAATCTGTAACATTTTTTGCAATTCTATAATTAATATTTTCTATATCCTCTGGCACTTCAAACTTCTGCCCAGTTATCATCTCAAAGAGAGTTATATATTTTTGAGACAGCTCTACCACTAACTCCTGTGGTGCTTGAGGTAAGATATCATCATTGTATGGATCACAGTTTTTTGCAAACCATAATCTAAAAAATTCTTTGTCAATATTTTCTGGTTCTTGACCATTTTTAAATCTCTCAGCATAGCTATTTTTTAGCCAAAATCTTGAGCTATCAGGTGTATGAATTTCATCTATCAGAATAATTTCGCCAGTCTTTTCATCAACTCCAAACTCATACTTTGTATCTGCTAATATCAAACCATGTTCTAGGGCTTTTTGCTGACCAAATTCAAATAACTCTAAAGCTTTTTGTGAAGCATAATCCCATTGCTCTTGAGTTAACCATCCCTCCTTGACGATATCTTCGGCAGAAATCGGTCTATCATGGTCTTGCTCTTTTGTCGTTGGAGTTAGGATATTTTGAGGTAGCTTTTGATTCTTTTTCAAACCCTCTGGGAGAATATTGCCACAATAATCACGACTACCATTTTTGTAGTGAGTCCACAATGATGTCGAAGTTGAGCCAGTTATATAGCCTCTGACTACAAACTCAATTGGCAACACCTTTGCCTTTCTTGCTATTACGACATTTGCATCTGGAGAAGCTATAAAATGATTTTTGACAATATGAGCAGTTTCTTTGAACCACCAAACTGATGATTGAGCAAGAATCTGACCCTTAAATGGAATAAACCCTAACGACCTATCAAAAGCTGACTGTCTATCAGTTGATATCAAAATACTTTTATCATCAGTAAAGTACATATCTCTAACTTTACCAGTGTATTTATCTTTGATATTAAGATCAGTTGATTTTAAAACATTTTGTATATTATTGATGATGATTTGTTTATCAATCATTAGATAATTTCCACCTTGCCTGTATTTGTAATCTTACCTATTTGATATAGTTTGGTATTTGTATGCTTTCTGGCTAACTCTTTCATCTTATCAAATTGATCTTGGCTAGCTACTATAGTCATACCTATACCCATATTAAATGAGCGATACATTTCAAACTCACTAATATCGCCAATTCTTTGCATAACTCTAAAGATAGCAGGAGTTTCAAAGCTATCTTTAACAATCTCAGCACCTAATCCTTGTGGTAGCACTCTTGGAATATTCTCTATAAAACCACCACCTGTAATATGTGCAATACCTTTGATATCAACACCATTATCTAAGAAATCATGGATAATATTAGTATAATTAATATGCGGCTCTAACAATACATCGCCAATAGTTTTGCCATCTAGCTCTGGATATGTATCAGTATGTTTGTTACCAGCGACATCAAAGAATAATTTACGCGCGAATGAATATCCATTCGTATGCAGACCTGATGAACTAAGACCAAATACCACATCGCCTTCTTTGATATTCTCGCCATTGATGACTTTATTCTTATCAACGATACCTGTGACGACACCTACCATGTCAATCTCACCCGATTGATACACCCCTGGCATCTCAGCAGTTTCACCACCTACCAGAGATACTCCACATTCAGCACATGCTTTTGACATACCTTTGACAAGCTCTTCCATAATAACAGGATCAAGCTTATCGTGAGCAACATAATCTAAAAAAGTGATTGGTTTAGCGCCCATTACAACAATATCATTTGTCGCTGCTGAGAAAAGATCATAACCAAGATTCTCAAACTTGCCACACATAACAGCAACTTTTGTTTTTGTACCAACCCCATCAATTGATTGGACTAGCACTGGATCATCATAGTTATTTATGACACTCTTTAGTGAGTAAAGTGATCCAAAACTTCCTAAACCAGTTAAGACATCTTTTGTGAATGTTTTTTTCACATGATTTTTCATTCTATCTACAGCCTGATTCCCAGCTTCGATATTTACACCAGCATCTTCATATTTTAAGCCTGCCATTTTTCTTCCTTTTTTAATGAACTGGTTATACTAAGTTTTACTATAAAAATCTCTTAACAACTCCAAATCTTTGCTAGATACTACCTGTTTAATTCCTGAGCACATTGAAAAGTGTTATAAAGAAGTTCTGTAATAGTCATAGGACCAACACCACCTGGTACTGGAGTGATTGCCGCAACTTTATCTTTCACTGCTTTAAAATCAACATCACCAACTATTTTACCATCAATGTGGTTAATACCAACATCTATGACCACAGCACCATCTTTGACCATATCTGCTGTGATAAAGTTTGGTTTACCTACAGCTACTACTAGTATATCAGCTTTAGTAGTATGAGATTTAAGATCTTGAGTAAATCTATGACATGTTGTAACTGTTGCCTTAGCATTTAATAATAATTGAGAAACTGGTTTACCAACAATATTACTAGCCCCTACAACAACAGCATGAGCTCCCTCTGTCTGTATGCCATATTCTTTGAGCATAGTTAAGATTCCCTTGGGTGTACAAGATTCTAGGCATTTCTTATCTCTAAGTTGCAACCTACCAACATTTGTCGGATGAAAACCATCAACATCTTTTTCTGGTTTGATTGCATAAATAACTTTTTGCTTATTAATATGAGTTGGTAGCGGAAGCTGTACCAAAATTGCATGCACGCTAGAGTCATTGTTGAGCTTGTCTATAAGCTCAAGCAACTCTTGCTCAGTTGTCGCATCAGGAAGTGTTATAACTTCTGAATTTATTCCAACTTTTTTACAAGCCTTTTCTTTTGAGCCCACATAAGTCTTACTTGCAGGATCATCACCTACTATTATTGCGACTAATTTGGGAACTATACCTGTTTGATCTTTATACTCTTGAAGTTGCTCTGCTAATCTCTCTTTTAGATCTATAGAAAGCTTTTTGCCATCGATTAAAGTCATTTTTTGATTACTTAGCTTAATGAATAAAAATGATATGCAATATGATACCAAATTTATCAGAATCTTTGGAGCTTTTTTAGAAATCTTTTTATAAACTTAAATTAACATATAGTTAACCAAAATCAGCTATCACAATTTGTTGGGAAATAGATCTCTATTTAACATCCAGTAGTATATATATGCAGTACAGTAACAGCCTAAAGCCACTCCAAAAATCACATCACTTGGGTAATGAGAGCCAACTATAATTCTACTACCTGCAAACACAATTATAAGCACGTACCATAAATATCTAAATTTTGGAAAAATATAAAAAAACGCTATAAACATAGCCCCAACAGTGATTGAATGCCCCGAAGGCATACTCGCAAAATCATAACCTGGTGCATGAAAGTGCTGGAAATAGTGTGACCCATACTCCAAGAAAAATTCTGGCCTAGCTCTACCAATTATAACTTTAAGCACTTGCCCCACAATACCGCTAATCGCCACAGTTGCTAAAATAAACCCTGAATAAACACAAATCTTATTAAAAGAAGCTTTGACACTTTCAGAAAGCTTATCAATATTGGTAAATAGTCTTACTAAAACTATCAGACCACATATTATCAAGATATATTCAGCCTTACCTACATCAGTAATATGCCTAAAAGCGGTGTCAATAGCCTTTGGCATAGAATGCTTAATATAATTTTCAACAGGAGTATCCAAGTTGTAGAATGCAAAGACCACTAAGATTAATATAGGTACAAATAAGTATCTGAGCTGTAAATAATTAGGTAGCTGATAGTTATGTTGTTTCGGTCTTTTGAAAGTTTCTTTTAAACTTTGGAAATTAGTTTTTAGTACATCTTTAAGCATAAGAGCTCAACAATCAATATTTATTAGAACTTTTAATTATAGCAGAATATCATATCGCTAACATATTTTGTTAGGTTATAAATAAATCGTATATTGCTGTATAAAACCTAGACTATCAAGTTAAATATTACGACAATTGCTGTTAAGTGATAATGAAAATCATTAGTTTAGTTAAAATTAAATTTTGGAATATTAAATTAATGCAATAATAATGAAAATACTTGCATAATATAATCTAGAGAATATAATGTAGCTTACAGTTAATTAGGTTTAATTTGCTGGGTTGTTAAAATTTAAACAAAAACTAAAAGGAAAATAAGTTATGAAAAGAAAAATCCAAAAAGGTTTCTCACTTGTTGAGTTAATGGTTGTGATCGCAATTATCGCAATCTTGGCAGCAGTTGCTATCCCTATGTACTCTAACTACACTACTCGTGCTAAGATCGGTACTGCATTAGCATCAGTTGGTGGTCTTAAAGCTCAAGTAGCTGAGAACTTAGCAAACGGTGTTAGTGGTGATTCAAACCTTACTTATGTTGGTGAAAGTAAGAGTGGAATGGCTTATGGTACTGGTGTTAACGCTGCTGGTGATATTACACTTACATTTACAAGTCCAGTATCAGGAAGTGTTATACTTTCTCCGAATGATAACGGTGGTTCTGTAACTTGGAACTGTATCTCAACAACTGCTGCAATATCTGCAAGTGGTTCTGCGGTTAATGCGAATTCTCCTGAACTAGGTGGTACAACTGCACAAGCACAGATTGAGCAAGCTTTATTACCAAGCCCTTGTGAAGGTGCATAATTTCTCTCTTATATTCTTCTTTATACTTTATTCTTTCACCTTATCCAATTAATTTATTTGGTTTATCTCTACAAAGAAAAATATTTAGTTTATACTTGATGTAATGACTAACTATTTTTGTACAATATGCTTAAATTTCAAAAAGGATTTTCCTTGGTTGAGCTGATGGTTGTGATTGCAATTATTGCAATCTTGGCTGCAGTAGCTTTTCCAATATATTCAAACTATGTAATTCGTTCAAAAGTTGGGGCTGCTGTAACAGCCATAGGCTCAACCAAAATGGATATAGCCGAAATAGTAATGCATTCTGGAGATATGACTAACATCAACTCTACTGGCAGCGGTGCTAATGCTAGTTTTAATAGCAAAACGCTTCCATCAGAATCGACATCTTCTCTAAGCTACACAACCTCTGTTTCAAGTAGCTCTATAATCATTGACTTCACAGCCCCTGTCAGCGGTAGCATTACCCTTACACCATATTACAACACTGCTGCCCAGTCTATGACTTGGGAATGCACTAGCTTAGGCTTCCAAGCTAACCAGCTACCAACACCATTGTGCCCACAATAAAATAGATAGTGTTTTTTAATTTATTTTATTAGCCCCAAAAGCTCTCTAGCATATGATAGAGTATTTTCTGAGATATCTACTCCCCCTACTATCTTAGCTATTTCTTCAATACGCTGTTGCTGATTTAGTTCGATAATTTTTGATTCTGTATTATTTCAAAATATCTCTCAGGTACAAATTGATACCAAACGATCTCATAATTTCAAATTTGGCATATTGATATAAATTATGCAATTGAATTTATACTTTTATAATATATAATTAAATTAATTTTTTATTAATCTAATCACCGTGACAAGCCATAATATCAAAAAAGGATTCTCATTGGTTGAGTTGATGGTTGTAATCGCAATTATCGCAATCTTAGCAGCTGTAGCAATACCAGCATATTCAATTTATGTAACTAGAGCTAAGCTTACAGAAGCGCTTGCTAATTTAGATAATTATAAAAAAGATGTTCAAGATTTTTTTATCAGCCATGGCGTATCAACTGAACAGCAGTTACAAAGTTTTGATATCACAGATTATACTGACATTGGTAATGAAAATGCCAATGTTATGAGTGATATAGTTGGGCATAATGGTAGAATCGTAGGTGTAAGCAATATCAATGGAAAAACCTATCAGATAGCTCTTTCACCGAGTATTGAAAACAATACTTTTAAATGGACTTGTTCAGTATCTATAGTTGAAGAAGAGTCTAGTATTAATGATGGCTATTTTGGGCTTAATTTTGAATTTTATAACAATAGTGGTTCCTATGTGGCTCCTAGCAGTAGTATCTTACCAAGCGGTTGCAATGCATCTAGTGAAAATCAAGATAGTGATTATGAAGCATATAAATCGCAAAGAGCAAATTTTGATAGTGCCTTAATGAATGCTCATAGCAACGCTGTCACAGCATGGCAAAATAGAACAACAGAAGCCTTAGTACAAGATAGTCAATACAATGACCTTATAAGTGCTATGAGCTCAGCTGAAAGCAATGCAGATACTGCTTTCAGTGATTACCAAAAATATCAAAACATACAAAGTAATCAGTCTAATTTAGACTACTATCAAGGACTAATTGATAATGCTGCAGATGGTGTTGATACAACATCTTGGCAAAATAGTGTCGACTACTACCAAGGTAGAATTGATAGTACACAAGCGACTATGTCTAGCCAAGCAGGTAGCAACTATAACAATGCTACAGAAGCTGCTGAATACTTCAACCAACAAAGAGACATATATGACACAAATAGGCAAGATGCAAATGCAAGATCTTTAGAGCTTCAAAATGAACAAAGAAACGTATCTAGTTCAATTAATGGCATTGAAAGTCAAGGGTTCGATAGTGACTATAATGGCTCTTATGAGCAATATAATAGTGCCATGGATTCATTGCAATCTAGTGTCAATAATTCAGTAAATGTTGAAAGACTAGATACTAACCAAGCTGAAAACATATCTCCAAGTGCTTTTACTCAAACTTCTGATAAATATAGCTCTTGGCAGTATAATCAAATTAGAAGTTAAAATTTTAATACTACTAACCCTAATTATACTGCACTTTGTATCTATGTTCTAATAACTCAAATATAACATTGCTACAAATCATGTATATACCTGTTTATATAAATCTAAAAAAGTGGTGGTGCAAACATCAATAAAAAATGGGGTAAATAAAACCCAAAGATTCACACCTAATTGGGAATGTCTGCTTGTTTTGTAAAGATAATCCAAAAGATCAAAATAAGACCGGTGGCAATCATAAACCCAAAAGCTCTCTAGCATGTGATAGAGTATTTTCTGAAATATCTACTCCCCCTACTATTTTAGCTATTTCTTCAATACGCTGTTGCTGATTTAGCTCGATAATTTTTGATTCTGTAGTATCTTTGAGATATTTCTTGGTAACATGCAAATGTGTATGACCTTGAGCTGCTACCTGTGGCTGGTGTGTTATACACAACACCTGCAGTCTCTCTGAGAGCTTCTTTAGTAACTTACCAACAATCTCTGCCGTAGCTCCTGATATACCGACATCAACCTCATCAAATACTAAAGTTGGATAAGATCTCTTAGCAGCCGATACTGCTTGTATTGATAACCCTATTCTACTTAGCTCCCCACCCGAAGCAACTTTTCTAACTGGTGCAAGCTGTTCACCTAGATTAAAGTTAATCATAAATTGACACTCATCTATACCTTTAGATGTCTTATTCTGAGATGATAGAATCTGCGCAACAAAGCTACCTTTCGGTATATTTAGGGAGCGAATATTTTTCTCAACTTGCTTAGAAAATTCTTTTGCTGTGGCTTGGCGTGCTTGGCTTAGCTCTTGTGCATAGCTATCATATTCTTGCTCAAGCTTTTGCTTTTGTTCATTTAGTTGAGCCAACCTTTCACCGTCTTGACTAAAACTCTCTAACTCACCATGAAGCTCTTGGATATACTGATACATATAGTTTGGCTCAACTTTATGTTTACGTGCAAAATCATATATCTCACCCATTCTCTGCTCGACTCTTGATAGTGCTTCTGGATCTTGCTCCAAGGATTCTAGTCTATTTTGTGCTTCATCATAACTTTCTTGAGCATACACCTTAGTTTGAGAAATCAGCTCCTGAAGACTTTTGAAAGATGTTTCATCTAACTTTAACACTTCTTTTTCAAGTTCTGTTAGCATTGCTATAATATTAGTATCTGAATCATACATCAAATTAGAGATATGATTAAGACTATAGCCAATATCATCAACACTCGAGAGATTCTTTTGATGCTTAGATAACTCTTCGAACTCATTTTCTTCAAGCTCTAGAGCTACAAGCTCATCAAGCTTATACTCCAATAACTCTCTTTGGCTATTTTGTCCATCAACATACTCCTGAAGTTCTGATATCTCAGAATTTACTTTTTGCAGTTGATAAAACACCGTTGAAACTTTTCTCAATATATCATCATTATTTGCGAAACTATCCAGCAAACTTAGTTGTGACTTGGGATCAAGCAAATCCTGATGAGAGTTTTGACTATAAATGTTTATAAGCTTATCTGAGATTTTTTTGACATCAGTAGATTTGGCAACACTACCATTTATAAATAAGCGACTTTGTTTAGATTTATTAACTACTCGCCGAAATGTACACTCATCATTCTCATAATCAATAAAAAGCTCATCTAAAAGTTTTTTTGCCTTTTTATTATCTTTGATACAGAATGTTGCCGAAACTTCGGTTACATTACCATCTTGTAAAAAAGTTTTTTCTAACCTTGCACCAAGCACAAAGCTCAAAGCATCAAGCAAAATTGACTTACCAGCCCCTGTTTCTCCAGTCAGGACAGTCATACCTTCTCTAAAGTCAATTTCTGTAGATTTTATGATCGCAAAATTTTTAATAGCCAGATGTTGTAGCATACTAATATCACTCGAAATATTGTAACTTAATTATTATATATGCTTTTGTAAGAATTCTAAATCGATTAATATCAAACCACTTGCAAGACTATATTTAAACATTTAATATCGAAATAGTATTAATACATTGATAAGTATACTCAAAAGATTAGAAAGTGAAGGATATCATGGAATATCAAAAATAGAGTATGATGACGGCGCTTATGAAATCAAAGCAACAAATAGTTCCGGTAAACAAGTTAAACTTGATGTAAAATCAACAATAAGTAAAAAGGTTGAATAATTAGCTTATTTTTACTAATTTATAATTTTTTAAGCTTTGAAAATATATTATAATCAACTTGTATATCTTAAACCAATATCAAACAAAAAGGATTTACTAAATGCAATTATCAAGAAGAGTTAAGGCTATGCAAGCCTCTCCTGTACGTAAGTTAGTGCCATATTCTATAGCCGCTCAAAAGCAAGGCAAAAAGGTTTATCACCTAAATATAGGCCAACCTGATATCAAAACTCCTAGTGAGTTTATGGATGCTATCAGAGCTTTTGATGAAGAGACTATCGCATACTCAGTAGCTAACGGCGAGCCTAGCTTAATCAAGGCTATATCAAAATACTACAAAAGATTTGACATGGACTTCACTGAAGATGAAATCCTTATCACAAACGGTGGTTCAGAGGCTCTGATATTTGCTGCTATTGCAATTTGTAACGCTGGTGATGAAATACTTGTACCAGAACCTTTTTATACAAACTATAACGGTTTTACAACTGCTGTTGACGTGGCAATTAAGCCAATCACTACAAAAGCTGAGGAAGGCTTTCATTTACCTTCAAAAGAAGAAATACTTGCATGTGTAACTGACAAAACTCGTGCTATTATGATCTCTAACCCTGGCAACCCTACTGGTGTTGTATACTCCAAAGAAGAGTTAGAAACACTAGCAGAAGTAGCTAAAGAAAAAGACTTATTTATAATAAGTGACGAAGTTTATAGAGAGTTCACTTATGATGGTCTTACTTGTACATCTTTTGGCAATATCAAAGGTGTTGAAGATCGCGTAATCATCGTTGACTCTGTATCTAAGAGATATAGCGCCTGTGGTGCTAGAATCGGCTCTCTTTGTACAAAAAACAAAGACTTCATCAAAGAAGTTACAAAACTGTGCCAAACTAGACTATGCGTACCAACTCTTGAACAAATAGGTTCAGCTGCTCTTTATGAAGTATCAGAAGATTACTTAAAAGAAGTAAACACAGAATACCAAAAAAGAAGAGACATCACTTTTGAAGCTCTTTCAAAAATGGATAATGTAGTTTGTGAAAAGCCTACAGGTGCTTTTTATGTAATTGCAAAACTACCTATTGATGACGCTGAGAAGTTTGCATTATGGTTATTAACAGACTTTGATGATAATAAAGAGACTGTTATGGTCTCTCCTGCTGCAGATTTCTATGCGACTAAAGGTCTTGGTAAAGACGAAATAAGAATTGCATACATCTTAGAAGAAAAGGCTCTTAAAAGAGCTCTAGAACTTCTAGACAAAGCTATTAAAGTTTATAACAATAAATAATTTATTCTCTAAATTCTTCTTATCCTATAATTCCTTACTTAATAAATTCATTATCAATATTGATAATGAATTAACCTAAATATTTCTCTAACTTATAAATATAGCCTACTATACCTAAAGTAGTACCTGAGCAATTAACTTACTGATAAGCCAAGAAATTCTAGCATTTGCGAGATTGGTCAAAGCAACTAAATATATAAATAATCTAAAAAGTAACTACTGTTCTTATATTATTATGCATTTCTTCAAAACCTTTATTAATATCTTCTATCTTAATATTTGAAGTAATGAGGTTATCAATATCAATACGACCATCCATATACCAGTCAACAATCATTGGTACATCTGTTCTACCACGCATACCACCAAAAGCTGAGCCTTTCCAAGTACGGCCTGTCACAAGCTGGAATGGTCGAGTAGAAATCTCTTGTCCAGATCCAGCAACACCTATAATTATACTTTCACCCCAGCCTTTGTGAGCACATTCAAGAGCTTGGCGCATTACTTCAGTGTTACCAATACACTCAAAACTATAATCAGCACCACCACCAGTCAATCTAATAAGGTGTTGCACCAAATCTTCATCAATCTCATTTGGATTAACAAAGTCTGTCATACCATATTTTTCAGCCAATTCTTTTTTATCATTATTAATATCTACACCAACAATTTGCCCTGCTCCAACCAGTTTAGCTCCTTGAATCACATTCAATCCAATCCCACCTAGACCAAATACAACAACGCTTGCACCAGCTTCAACATTAGCCGTCTTAACAACTGCACCAACTCCAGTTGTCACACCACAACCAATATAACAAACCTTATCCAATGGTGCATCCTTACGAATTTTAGCAACCGCTATCTCAGGTAAGACAGTATAGTTTGAAAAAGTTGAGCAACCCATATAATGGAAAATCTCTCTACCGTCTTGTGTTGTAAATCGAGAGCTACCGTCGGGCATTAGACCCTTACCTTGAGTTTCTCTTATTGATTGACACAAGTTAGTTTTTGGATTTAGACAAAAATTACATTCCCTGCATTCTGGCGTATAAAGTGCAATGACATGGTCGCCGGGTTTAACAGAGGTTACATTTTTACCAACTGCTACAACCTCACCAGCACCTTCATGTCCTAATATAGCAGGAAAAAGCCCTTCTGGATCTGCTCCAGATAATGTAAAAGCATCAGTATGGCAAATTCCAGTAGCTTTTATTTCTACTAAAACTTCATCATCTTTTGGTAACGCAACATTTACTATTTCAACAGACAGAGGTGCTCCAGCTTTATATGCAACGGCTGCTTTTGATTTTATAGACATTATTTCTCCAACTATTCAAAAATCTTTATAAGAGTATTTTAGATGATAGGGAGATGATAGGTAAACTTTTTAGAACAATTTTTAAGAATTAATCACGTTTATAGATATCTTCTAAACGAACAATATCATCTTCACCAAGGTAGTCACCCACTTGTACCTCGATTATTTGAATATCACTATCTGTGAAATTTTCTAACCTATGAACTGCTTCTTTAGGAATAAAAACATGTTCTCCAACACCATACTCTCTTACGCTTTTATCGACTGTTATAGTAGGCTTACCTGTCACAACGACCCAATGCTCCGCTCTTTTAAAGTGCTTTTGTAGTGAAAGCTGTCCTTTAGGCTTTACAGTGATTATTTTAGTTTGACTTTTATCTGTAAAATTTATTGTTTGATAAGTGCCCCAAGGACGCTCATAAATCTTACCAACTTCATTTATATTAGACATTTCAACCCCTATATTTATGGTATTCATTAGCTAACTAACATTATCAAATAAAAGTAGTATTAATTCAAGCTCTCACATGATGTAAATTTTAATTGACAAAACAAAAAACAGGTCTATAATTCGCTCACCTCATACATGAAGTACGTGAGAATACAGAAACCATATCTAAGTATTTTTGTATGAGCTTATTGCTTTGATTTACGATAGCAACTAACTATCCACCAAAATTCAAAGCACTAAAAAACCAATAAACTAAAAAAATAAAAATCTGTATTTTCAGGTACTTTGTGTAACTTTTTTGGAGGTGGTGTTATGGCATTAGCTAAAACTCTAAAACCTCGCCACATTGAGCTAATAGCTCTTGGCGGCATCATAGGTTCGTGTTTCTTTTTAGGTACAGGATATGTCCTATCAGAAGTTGGTCCAGCAGCTATCATTGCTTATATATTAGCAGGTATCATAGTGTACTGTGTTACCCTATGCTTAGCTGAGTTAACGGCAAACTCGCCAAATTCTGGTTCATTTATCCACTATACAGCAAAATACGTCTCTCCTTCGATAGCATGTGGTATGGGCTGGTCATACTGGCTTAACTGGATAATTTATATTCCTTCGGAATGTATAGCTGGCGGAATAATCATGCATACATTTTTACCTTCTGTACCAACTTATCTGTGGGCAACTCTGTTTGGGCTATTTATAACAATCATAAACCTTACAAAAGTTAAGCTTTTTGGTGAGATTGAGTTCTGGTTAGCTCTTATAAAAATCATCGCTCTTGGTTTGTTTAGTGTAGTAGCTATACTTATATTTTTTAATATTATCAATAATAATACTGGTGGTGTACTAGGTAGCACTTATATCATTGGTGAAGAGGGTTTTTTTCCCAAAGGAAAATTAATCCTAATCACAACAATGGTCATATTACTAGTAAATTTCCAAGGCTCTGAAATCATTGGATTAGCTGCAAGTGAATCTAGTGATGCAGGAAAGCAAATGCCTAAAATTGCTAAACATGTAGCAATAAGAATTGTAGGATTATATGTAATACCAGTATTCCTATTAGCAACAATTTTTCCTTGGCAACAGATGAGTTTAAGTAACTCTGTATTTGCTACAGCACTACAACACTATCATCTTGACAAGTTTGCCGGAGCATTTGCATTTGTAGTACTTGTAGCTGCATTTTCATGTGCAAATAGTGGCTTCTATGCAGCTGTCCGCTCTCTATATGGGCTATCTAGAATGAGAATGGCTCCTAGTATTTTTAGAAGCTTAAATAGCTCTTCAATACCACATTATGCCGCTTATGTCAGTATAGCTGGGATATGGATATTTTTGATACTTTCATTCAAACTATCTGCCTCTGCTGCATTTACAAACTTACTTGCTATGTCAGGCTTCACAGCTACTATTTGCTGGATTTGTATATGTTGGTCGCAATATAACTTTAGAAAACAAATCATGCAAAAAAATGCGGTTGAAAAAATGATATTCAAAACACCTTTATTCCCCTATATACCTCTTTTTGGAATTTGGATACAAGTATTATGCTTAGCACTAACATTATTTAACGAAGATATAAGAGGAGCTTTCTACTTTGGTGCTCCAGCGATGTTTATCCCTTGTTGTGTGTACTTTTTTATCTCAAAAAGAAAGAGTACAAAGATAATTAAAGAGCCTATTTTTTTGAAAAAGGTATTTTAAGCATACTTAAAAGAGGTTGAGTAACTTTAGAATCTCTATAATTACTTAACCCTATATCCATTTGAATATGCCCTTTCTTAGGTTGAGCGATATAAGTTCCCATAATCTTATCCCACCAAATTAGATTAAATCCGAAGTTAGAGTTTGTTTCAGATGGTATTGTAGAGTGATGTACCCTATGGGTGTCTGGTGTTACCATAAACAATCTCAACAATTCATCAAACGATTTTGGTAAGCGAATATTACCATGATTAAACAACGAAGTACCATTTAGAACAATTTCAAAAATGATAACTGCTAACACAGGTGCTCCTATAAGAAGTATCGCCATAAATTTTATTAACATTGACAAAACTATCTCAACAGGATGAAAACGTAGCCCTGTAGTGACATCATAATCTAAATCAATATGATGAACTTTATGAAATCTCCACAACAATGGTAAATAGTGAAATAGAACATGTTGAAGATATATCGTAAAATCTAGAGCTAAAAAAGCTACTACAATCTTAAACAAAACAGGCATATCAAAAAGATTCAATAACCCTAAATTATATTGCTGACAAAATATCGCTACTCCAACAGCAGCTGTAGGAAATAAGATTCTTAATATTAAAGTATCCAAAAATACTAGCAGTAGATTATTATACCAACGAGAGGCTTTAGAAATCTTTAGCTTGCGCATGGGAGCGACAATCTCCCAAATAGAAATCCCAAAAAGAATCAACAGAAAAAAGCTTAATCTAGCTATAACCTCATAACTCATAGCCTAATCCGTAATAACTCCGCACCACATCCTAGCACCTCCACCACCTAGAGGTTTTGGAGTATCTGAATAATTATCTCCACCTTCATGAATCATCAAACTATGACCCTCTAGTTCTTCTAAAGAATCTAGTCTTGGCGCTACCACAGGCTCAGTCGCTGTACCATCTGCATTTACAACCAATTCTGGTAAATCCCCTTTATGTCCATTGTCATTATAAGGACCAAGATGTTTACCAGTATTATCAGGATCCCAATGCCCTCCTGCAGCCATACCACCATTATCACAACTAGGATTAATATGGATATGCATCCCGTGTACGCTTGATGCTGGCAGATTATATAAATAAGGGGTAATCAGCATACCCTCTTGCTTACCATCATGAATGTAAGGAGATATTGTAACCGTGCCCACTTCTTTTTGAGTTTTAACATCTTTCATATGCACAATCAATTCAAAATCATGGCCACGATCATAAGGCTTCTTCCCAGGCAGAAGTGAACAATCCGCTAACAAAAACGTAAACATACTGACACCTAATAATTTATAAAAATTATACATTTTATATACCTCTAAAAATTGTAGTTCATACACAAATAATCATACAAATATTTATTTTTTTAATCTAGAGTTTAAATTGCAATTAATGTTATCAACTATAAAAATATATATAATCTAAAGTATATAGCTAAGAGGAGAACTTTTATGAACAAAATACTATCAATCATTTTTATGATTATTCCATTAGTTAGCTTTGCAGATACACCTAGTTGGCAAAATTTTGATAAACAAAAAGCCTTAGCTAATCTAAATAAGCAACAATACTATGTGACACAAAAAGGTGGCACTGAAAGAGCATTTAACAACAAATACTGGGACAATCATAAACAAGGTATATACGTAGATGTTGTTTCTGGCGAACCTCTATTTAGCTCAACAGACAAATATGACTCTGGAACTGGGTGGCCAAGCTTCACAAAACCCATAAATAACTCATTCATAGAAACGAAGAGTGATAATAGTTGGTTTATGAATAGAACAGAGGTCCTATCTAAGTATGGAGGATCCCATTTAGGTCATGTTTTTGATGATGGTCCGCAACCTACTGGTAAAAGATATTGTATGAATTCTGCAGCCTTAAGATTTATCCCTAAAGATGAGATGAAGAGTGAGGGTTATGGTAAGTATTTATATCTGTTTAAATAAGTATCTCAATATAAGCATAGTTATTTATTAAAAAATAAATAAGTGCTACTATAAAATTATGTAGTATTCAAACTGGAGTAGGGATAATGAACAATCCATTTTTTGGAGAACTTATTTTCAATATTTCCATTTTGCTTTATTGCATCCAGTTCATACCCCAAATCATTCACAATGTAAGAAACAAAAACTCTTTATCTAACATTAGCATGTTGACACAACTTGGAATATTTATCACTGTACTATGTGATATTATCCAAACTATTAGCTTTGGATATGAGTGGCAATATGCTAGTGTTGCTATAATCTACCTTATAGGAGTGTCTATACAACAATTACAAATATCCATTTTTTGCAAAAAATTGCCAGAGATAATTAACTTTAGCTTTATCATTCTATTTGCAATTGCACTACTTGCTATGGGATCGGATAATGACAGTATCTATAATTTAATAGAATATGTTGGATTTACTGTAAATACACTTTATTGGCTACCGCAAATTTATAAGAATTATAAACAAAAAAGAGCAGATGGTTTTTGCTTAAGCTTTGTCTTAATAGCACTGATTGGGACCAGTCTTTATATTGCTAGTAGCTTTATGCTTTTATCAGAACCTACATTTACACCAAATGCACTAATCATTTTGCCTGCAATAACTATTCTTTTAATACAAAAATTCTATTATAAAAAACCATCTTCACAATAAACATAGTACTTATCTAAACAGGTGGATTTTAATCAATTACAAACATATAATTAAATAGAATATTATTAACTTTAGAATTTGATTATTTATTACTTTTATATGGAACTATCAACCAACACTCAAGAGCTTAGCGAATTAATCTTAAACATATCGCTTATAATATATTTAATACAGTTTGTTCCTCAAATCATTTACAATGCAAAAAATAAGAAATCTCTAGATAATATAAGTATGCTTACTCAGTTTAGCATGCTCATATTCACTCTTTGCTGCATTGTACAAATAGTAGACTTAAATCTCGATTGGAGGCTACTTGTTATCTCTATAGGCTATCTAATTGGAATCACAGTACAACAATTACAGATATCTTTTAACAATAAAAGAATGCCCGAAGTAATTAATTTAATTTTTGTTATGCTTATTACAATTGCAATATTAGCAATTCGATATAAGCCTAGTGCTATATATATGATTACAACTATCATCTCTGTCTCAATATGCTTTGTATATTGGTTACCTCAGACATACAAAAACTACAAGCAAAAACATTTTACAGGGTACTGCTTGTTATTTATTGTGCTGGCATGGCTAGGATCTTTATGTCACTTAATAAACAGTTTCTTACTCTCATCCCCTTTGATCATAAAACTCGGATTAATTGCAATATCTGTAACAATACCTTTATTAGCTTTTCAGAAATTACTATACAGAAACTCTTCGAAGCTAGTTTAAACCAACTACAGAACAAAAAAATAATTCAATCAAGTTTAATACTACATCTTAATAGCCAAAAAAGTTTTTATCTAAAATCAAGATTAGATTAGCTAAATTTACTCATCATTTATGCTATCATAAAAAAATACATCATATATTATTATTAAGTATGTCAGGAAATACTTTCGGTAAAATTTTTACAGTAACGACATGTGGCGAGAGCCATGGTGATTCACTTGCAGCAATTATCGATGGTTGCCCAAGTAATATCCCTCTCTGTGAGGCAGATATACAATTTGAGCTAGATAGGCGTAAGCCAGGTCAATCAAAATTCACAACTCAACGTAAAGAGCCTGATGAGGTTAAAATCATCTCAGGTGTTTTTGAAGGCAAAACAACTGGAACACCGATAGGTCTAATAATAAAGAATCAAGATCAAAAATCAAAAGATTATGGTGAAATAAAAGATAAATTTCGCCCAGGCCATGCTGATTATACATATTTCAAAAAGTATGGGATTCGTGACTATCGTGGTGGAGGAAGGTCTTCTGCTAGAGAGACAGCAATGCGTGTTGCAGCTGGTGCAATAGCAAAAAAAATACTAAAACATAATGGTATTGAGGTTTTTGGTTTCTGCTCCAAAATTGGTGATCTTAAGATCAACTTTATAGAAAAAAACTTTATTAATGAAAATCCATTTTTCATAGCGAATAGAGATGCTATTACAAATTGTGAAAGCTTAATTCACAATATTCGTAAGCAAGGAGACTCGATTGGTGCAGAGGTTACAGTCATCGCTACTGGCTTAGAAGCAGGACTTGGCAGACCAGTTTTTGATAGGCTTGACGCTACTATTGCTTACGCTATGATGAGTATAAATGCTGTAAAAGCTGTAAGTATCGGTGATGGCTTTGACTGTGTTGCTCAAAAAGGTAGTGAACATCGCGATGAAATAACTCAAAATCAAGGTTTCTTAACAAACCATGCCGGTGGAATCTTAGGTGGAATTTCTACAGGGCAAGACATAATTACTAAGCTTGCATTCAAACCAACATCAAGCATTTTACAACCTGGTAAAAGTATAGATGTAAATGGTAATGATACTACAGTTATCACAAAAGGTAGACATGACCCTTGTGTCGGCATTAGAGGTGTTCCTATAGCTGAAGCTATGCTTGCACTAGTTTTGGTTGATGAATTACTAATCACTAACTCTTACGGGAAATAACCATGACACAGGCTGAATTTTGGAATCTCCTAATGGAATGGGGATATTTGGCGGTAATATTGGCAGTCTTTATTGAAGGAGAGATATTTCTTATTATGGTTGGCATCGCCACAGCTGCTGCAATGTTTAGTTATCCCCTAGTTATATTAGCTGCTACAATTGGTGCTATACTTCATGACAATACTATTTTTACAGTTTCTAAGCTTATGGGCGAAAGAATCTTAACAAAAAAAGCTTCATGGCATTACAAAGCCCAAAAAGCTTTAGCAATCTTAGACAAGCATGAAACATTAGCAATTCTAAGCATAAGGTTTTTATATGGTTTAAGAACAGTTACTATTTTGATTGTAGGTATTAGCAAAGTAAAAAGATTTAAATTTATGACTTTAGATGCTATCAGTAGCTTTATTTGGTCAACTATATATATCTCTTTAGGATATATTTTTGGCAACGCTTTATTACAGCTAGTAGATAAAGCTGATATCAAACACTGGATATATGAACACAAATTTCTATCTATACTTATCCTTATTCTTATTTCTAGCATTTCATATTTCATTTATAGAAAAATTCGCTTAAAGGCTAGGAGGCATATAAAATGAGTAGATTAGACCTTCTAAAGAAAGGCTCTTCGAATAGTCAAAAAAAAGCTAATACTAAAAGCAATCCTCGTGGTGGAATGTTAGGTCAAAAACCACAAAAGTCTCAACAAAGTTTAGATGACCTATCTGATGATATTTTACAAGAAGATGATTTTGAAAATGATTTTGAAAATGATTTAGCTGATAATACTACTGATGAATATGAAGTAGATGATGATATTGATGATGAAAATGTAAATATTATTGAAATTGATCTTGGAGATAATAAAGGACTTGACATAGATCCTGAACTTATTGATGAAGATGATGAAAGTAGCGAAGTCCTAGATGAAAATAATATAGACAATGATCAAGTCGAAATAAAAGATGAAGGTGAATCTAGTGAAATTGTAGAAGGACACTCAGATGTTGACTATAGTGAAGATGATATTAAGTTTGAGAAAGAATATATGTTTGATCAACGTGAACAGCTATATAACCACTTCGTAAAACTTATTAAAAATGGTGGAATAGAAATTAGTAGCTCTAAACTATTATATTTACATGATATAGTAAGAGTGTCTGTAACATTATCTGAACTAAAGGAACAAGTAGGTTGTGAGGCTCAAGTTATTTCCGTATTCCCACCAAGTATTACAGTTAATGATAAGAATCCAGAAAAATATCGCTATATTGTACAATTCATTGGTCCTAATGCCTCCGAAACAGAAAGAGTACTATCTAAGTACTTATTAGGTTATAAGGCAAAGTAAATTAAGCTATGGCTAAGCAAAAAACTATATTTATTTGTCAAGAGTGTGGAGCTACTTCTCCTAGATGGCAAGGACAGTGTCACAGCTGTAATCAATGGAACACTTTTGTTGAAGAAATTAAACCTGATTCAAAAAAAACACCCGTAGCTAGATCTGGTTTTGCTGGCAGCATTTCAAAAGCTACAGCACTAGCTGATATCAAAGGCAAAGAGCACTCTAGAATGTCTACGCATATATCCGAATTTGATAGAGTCCTAGGTGGAGGAATTGTTAAGGGGTCTGTAACACTGGTTGGAGGGGAGCCAGGTATAGGCAAATCTTCGATACTTCTACAAATCATGTCTTTTTTATCTTTACAAAAGAAAGTTCTATATGTCAGTGGTGAAGAGTCTCTTGAACAGATAGCGCTACGAGCAGAAAGATTAAATCTTCCAAAAGATAATCTACTAGTAATGTGTGAGACAAACATAGAGCAAATCGCTAGCTATATGATAGAGCATAAACCAGAAGTGGTTGTAGTAGACTCAATCCAAACAATGTATAACCCTGATATATCATCTATGGTTGGTGGTGTATCACAAGTAAGAGAATCGGCAGCGTATATTACTCAAATTGCAAAACAATATCAAATATCTGTTTTTTTGGTAGGACATGTCACTAAATCTGGAGAGGTTGCAGGACCAAGGGTATTAGAGCACATAGTTGATGCTGTAATATTTATAGAGTCCCAAGACAACGGCAGATACCGAATGATGCGTGCCTTAAAAAACAGGTTTGGTGCCGTAAATGAAATCGGTGTCTTTGCAATGACTGATAAAGGAATGAAAGAAGTTAAGAATCCCTCGGCAATATTTCTAAATAATGGTCGTTCAAACTTAATCGGTAGTGTTATAGTTTCAGTTTGGGAAGGTACACGTCCTCTACTTGTTGAGCTACAATCATTAGTTGTCGACAAAAATATCAATCAGCCTCCTCGAAGATTATGTGTAGGTATTGATAGTAACCGTCTAGCAATGATACTAGCAGTTATTCAACGCTATATGCATATTGATTTATATGATAAGGATGTATTTTTAAATGTTGTCGGCGGTATAAAGATTAATGAAACAAGCATTGATTTAGCGCTAATACTGATTATATATTCTAGTATCAAAGAAATTGAGATTCCTGATGATATGCTTATAATGGGTGAAGTTGGCTTATCAGGCGAAATTAGACCGATTCCGTATGGTGTAGAACGAATAAATGAGGCAAAAAAACATGGGTTTAAAAAAATCATCATACCTCAATCAAATTTTTCAAAATCTCTAAAAACAGAAGGCGTTGAGGTCATCGGCATAACAAAACTGAATCAAATTAAAGACATAATAACAGGATAGAAAATGGAATTTTTAGCAAGTATTAATTTTTTAGATATTTTGTTGGTAATCGTAATTTTAATATTAAGTCTATTTGCAGCTGTCAAAGGACTTTTTAAAAACATAGTACTATTAATACTAATGGTATTTGCCGTAATAATGTCAGGTATCTTAGCTCAAAAGGTACAACTTGCGTACATCAATTCATTAATAGAAGATCCTCCAACAGCCTATGTTGTATCATTCATATTAGTTCTAGTCTGTGCATATCTCATAATCTTTGGTGTAATGAAAGTATTTATGCGCAATAACAAAGAAAAGGAAAGCTTATCAAATACACTTTTAGCATTTTTTATAGCTTTAGTGCGTTTTGGCTTTATATTTGCAATTGCCTGCTCAACACTTAATTCTTTCGACTCTGTAAAAGATAATTCACTATGGGAAAATTCTATACTTGTCAAACCATTCGTTAAAGTAGGAGATTATGCATTTAATACAAAAGTAAAAATGCAACAGACAAATCTAAAAGACTATGTACCTAAGCAAGCAGCTGGAGGAGATTAATTTTCATTTTTCAACTGTCTAGTCATAAGTTGTCTGACCATATCTTTGGGATCTACATTCTCATATAAGACTCTATACGTAGCAAATACCAAAGGCATATCGACTCCATGCTTTTGAGCAAGCTTATACACTGCTATAGCAGTAGAATATCCTTCAACAACGTTATTTACTTTATGTAAAGACTCCTCTATAGTCATACCTTGACCTAGGTAGTATCCAAATCTACGGTTACGCGATTGATTGTCTGAACAAGTGAGCAACAAATCACCAAGACAGCTCAAGCCCATAAATGTTTCAACATTAGCTCCGAGTTTAAGTCCTAATTTTTTAATTTCTGCTAGACCTCTTGTAATTAATGCTGCATGAGCATTAACACCAAAATCCATACCAGCAGCAGTACCTGCGGCAATAGCCAAAACATTCTTAACAGCACCACCAACTTGAGCACCTATAATATCAGTAGTTGTATAACACCTAAAATTCTCATTGCTGAAAAGTTTTTGGGTATATTTAGCATATTCAATATCTTTAGATGCTACTACAACAGCAGTTGGAAGCTTATTAGCTACCTCTTTGGCAAAGCTTGGACCAGTTAGTAAAGCGAATTTTGTATTTGGAATAATATCTTCTGCTATTTCACTCAATAGAGCATAAGTATCATGACAAAATCCTTTCGTAGCACTAATAATATTTTGGTGAGGTAATATACAGTCTCTTAGCTCTAAAATAATCTTTTTAAAGCCTGAGCTTGGAGTAGCGACTAATATGTCATCGAAATCATCAATACTAGCCTTCCAGTCTTGTATAGCTGTTAAAGTATCTGGGAATTTTTCTATACTTGGTAAATATTTTTGGTTATTACCTTCTGTAAGCATCTGATCATTATGCTCTTTTTTCCAAGAATTGATTCTTACTTCGTGGCCTTTATAAGCTAACTGTAATGCCAGTGCAGTACCCCAAGCACCAGCCCCTAATACAAGTATATTTTTTTTCATATTAGCCTCTATCAATTATATTTCACTTTCTACTGAATATATTGTAACATTTGCGTCTAATAAAAAAGTATAGTTCGTGGCCAAATATTTAATGAGACGACTACTAGCAGATCTTAAAGAAGTTATTATTCAAAATAATCTAGTAATAAAAATTACCCTTCTTTGCTCAATTACTGCATACGCATACTTTATAGCATCTTGGACAATATCTATTGATACCGAGCTTGCAACATACGGTTTAGGTAATAGTAAGTATCTATACCCATTAGATGTACAATTTTTAAGGCTTGGAAGACCTGTACTTAGTTTAATAGTTTCGATAATTGGAACAGTACCAATTCCTTACTTTAATTCCATATTGGCTTTAGGTTTTATCTTCTGCTCTTATATAGTCTGGATAGTAATACTCAATAACATTAGCAACAATAAACTATCAACAATCATCTTCGGATTGTTTTACCTTATATCTCCGGTATATATTTTTCAACTGAATTTCGTTAACCAAAGTATAGAAATAGGACTAGGTTTTTTATTAAGCTCGCTATCAGTATATTTTTTAGCACAACTTTTCCAAAAAGAAAATTGGCTTACTAACATACTACTTAGTAGTCTTATGATATATTTTGCTCTGGGTATATATCAATCTTTTATAGTTTACTATATAGAAGGTATGATAACTGTGTTGATATTAAACTCCATCAAAAAAAATCTGACTCCTAAAGAGGTAGCTAGCTTTTTTTATTATTCCATTTTCGTGGCTATAATTGCCTTAGTGCTATATTTTATTACAACGCATATATCTTACTTTTTTGTTGGTAAGTCAAATTATCTTACTAATTTTTACGATGGTTGGCATACTACTAACTTAGCAAATCAATTAAGTCTATTATTTAGATATATACTAAACACACTAGATTCAAGCCTTACAATTAGTTACGGCTTATGCTATATCATACTATTAGCATTGATGTTCAAACTTAAAAAACTTGATAGTTTTATAGTTTTAATTGGTATTATTACACCCCTATTACTCCCAATAATCCTTATATCGCCATTGCCATTAAGAATTTTATTTACTATACCACTTAGTATAGCGATGCTAGCGAGTGTTTGTTTTGAAGTATTTAGAAGAAAAAAACTAATATTAATAGTAGCCATAATAATAGCTTTAATAAACTTCAAACAAATATGTCTCTTGACTTACAGTAAAGATATGACACAAGCATATAACCAAAGAACTCTAAATTCTTTATACCAAAACATCTATGATAAAATAGGCACAAAAATATATAATACGGCAATCATTTTCATCGCCTCAAAGCATATTGACAATAGTTACTTTATAAAAACAACTATAAACCAACCCTTTTACTTAAATAGCAATCTTGATTTATTTAGCAGTATATTTCCTGATAGCTCATGGCAAGAAAGTAATCTAAACCATAGAGTTTATTACTTTCTCCACTGGCTGAATGACTACTACAAAATGCCTACAGAGAAACAAATTGATATAGCTAAAAAAATATCAACAAACTTACCAGTATACCCTCAACAAGGCTCTATTTTTAAAAATGACAATAGTATTATCATTAAGCTCAGCAATTAAAAACAATACTTTCTTGTATATAGATTATGACTAATTTCTCTTTTGCACTCTATAGTTGTTAAACTATAAACACTTATATGTTATAAGTTTTTGTTATCAAACTTATACATTTAATATATTTAACTTTATAAGAATATACTGGGATAATACACACATCAAATATTAGAAAGTATTTTAGGTAATAAAAATGAAAAAAATTATGTTTGCGGCAGTATCAATTTTTAGTATTATTTCGGTGTCTAATTCTAATAGCTTACATCAGATAAATAGCTTTTCATCTAAGTCATTTCCAGCACCTGTAATAATATTGGCAGAGTAAAAGCTAATATTTAGTTGTGCTATAACATAGATTCCTTTTATACCTTTTGAATCTTGCCACATGTATTGAAATCTATCTGGATTAATAGCACTCAATCCATAAACTGTTTTCACATTATTAAAATGTGCTGCTGGATCAATCATAAATAATGTATCTTTATCATCATCAATTGTTTTTCCCAACTTCTGATATCCCGATACCAATGTCCAGTGCCCTCCCCAATCAATCCAATCTACAAGTACAGGTACACCTTTGTCTATACTCTCATAAATCAATTTGATATCACCATCAGTAGCATATTTCACATCAAAACCATGCTTTTCTAACCAGTTAGCTATCTGTTGCGCTGTAGTACCATAATCATCATTTGTACCCATTTCTTTAGCTATTTGTAATTCCATTTGATGATCCATTTGAGAATCCTTAAGAACTCCATAATAATTAAGCAAGCTCATAACAGCAGATGGTCCGCAAGTATAATCGGTAGTTTGTTGATGGTCTTTTATGTCTAGTATTTTTATATTCTTATCTGTTGATAAATCAAATGTCTTGACAACATTTTCTATATAAGTCTTATTAGCGTATTCTCCAAAACTATAACTTAGACTCATAGTAAAAATTAAAGTTAATAAAATAAAAATCTCTCTTTTAGACATATCATTTAACCCACCAATTTAGAAATTTGAGAGATTTTAGCATTAACTTTGAAAAAAGAAATTAAAATCTGCTAGATCACTTGAATATAATAAACTTTACGGATAATATTTCGTTAATTCGCGAAATATAGGTTTATGAAAATGAAATTAGCAAACATTGTAGATTTTCAAAAAGCATTAGGTGATGAAACTAGGATTAGAATTCTAATGGTTATATATCAGCATGAACTATGCCTTTGTCATCTAGCTCATATTTTCAAACTTGCAAACTCAACACTATCTAAACATTTAGATATACTTAGACGTAATGGTTTTATACATAAGCGTAAACAAGGCAGATTCCACTACTTTTATTTTAATTCTGCATTCAAAGAGCAGTTAAACTGGCTACTAGACACTCTTAATGATGACGAAATTATTCAAGCCGATCAAAAACTAGTCAAGAACTTAATACAAGAAAATCTAGAGCATTTACCAGAGATACATGCAAAGGAGAGTATTCTATGAGTAAACAATATCAAAGCTTTAAAGTATATGGATTAGACTGTATTGAAGAAGTCAATATTATCAAAAAAGCATTAAGTAAAAAAATCGTCGCTGATAGTATGCAATTTGACCTACTCAACGGTAAATTATCTATTGATAATCAAAATGTTTCTGAAAAAGAAATTATAACTCTAATAAAAAAAGCAGGGTTAAAAGCAACTACTTGGGATGATCATATTACAGAAAGTCAAAACATCAGTTTTTTAACTAAATACTCTCGACTAATTACAACACTACTTAGTGGAGTATTCATCATTTTTGCATACTTGTATCATAGTATAAATCATGGCTTTGTACATGCATTTATAGGTGATGAAAGCATCTCTCAAACAGTTCCTCTTATATCTCAAGCTTCTTACTTGATAACTATTTTATTTGGCAGCTGGTTTGTTTTACCCAAAGCAATCTCTGCTATTAAAAGGCTTGATGCTGATATGAACCTCTTAATGTTAATTGCGATAACTGGCGCAATTATTATTGGTCAATTATTTGAAGCAGCCGTAGTAAGCTTTTTGTTTGCTTTTTCACTTCTGCTTGAATCATGGAGTGTCGCAAATGCCCGATCAGCGATAACAAAGCTTATGAAACTAACTCCAGATACGGCTCTAGTTTATTGTTGTCATGATAAACAATTTGAAGAAAAGCCTCTAGCAGAAATAAACACAGGCAAAACTCTTCTAATAAAACCAGGACAAAGAATTGCTCTAGATGGGATTATACTTAAAGGTAATAGCTATATAAACCAAGCACCTATAACAGGTGAATCTATTCCTGTGGAAAAAACTATTGGTGATCAAGTTTTTGCAGGAAGTATAAATGGAAACTCCGCGATTGAGATAAAAACGACAAGCACTGCTGAAAACTCATCTATTGCAAAAATAATCCAAGCTATTGAACATGCTCAATCAAAACGCTCAAAAACAGAGAAATGGGTTGATAAGTTTGCTAAGATTTACACTCCTACAATGATATTTTTAGCCATTATAATAGCTACTATCCCTCCACTCTTACTAAATGAATCTTGGCTTAAATGGGGCTATGAAGCTTTAGTAATACTAGTTATCGCTTGCCCTTGTGCACTAGTGATATCTACACCAATTTCAATAGTTTCAAGTTTGGCAAAAGCTGCTAGAAATGGAATCTTGATCAAAGGTGGTGAGTTTATAGAAATACCAGCCAAGTTAAAAGCTATTGCCTTTGATAAGACCGGTACATTAACACAAGGCAATCCTTCTATTACAGAAATAATCATCACACAAAATTATTCGCAACAACAATTAATCACCATAGCTGCAAGTCTTGAGAGTTCTATTGATCACCCAATCGCTAAGGCTATTTTAGACTATGCCAAAAATAACAATATAACGTTTACACAGGCGACAAACACTGAGGTTTTAGGTGGTAAAGGAGTAATAGGTAAAGTCAATGAAAGTAGCTTTTGGCTTGGAAACCATGCTTTTGCTCATGAGAAACAACTATGTAATAATGAAGATCTTCATGCACAAGCGATAAAACTTGCAAATAATGGTCAAACATTGGTTTTCATTGGTAGTGATGAAAATATTATTGGTATCATTGCTATACAAGATATGATAAAAAATAATGTCAACAATGCTCTCAAACAACTAAAAAAACTTGGGATTAATCAAACCATCATGCTTACAGGTGATAATACTGCAACAGCTCAGTCCATAGCTACACAAGCTGGAATTGATAAATTCTATGCAGAGCTACTACCTCAAGATAAGGTTGCTAAAGTTGAGGAACTAGCTAATGACTATGAGAATATTGCTATGGTTGGAGATGGTATAAATGATGCTCCTGCGCTAGCAAGATCTAATTTAGGAATTGCGATGGGTACTATAGGTAATGATATCGCAATAGAAACTGCAGATATTGCGCTTATGTCTGATGATATTGCAAAGCTACCTTGGCTTATCAAGCATTCAAAGAAAACATTAAAAATAATAAAACAGAATATAACTTTTGCTATTGCTATAAAAGCGATTTTTATATCTCTTGCAATAACTGATTTAGCTACTTTATGGATGGCAATAGCTGCTGATATGGGAGCTACTCTGATTGTAATTATAAATTCACTCAGATTACTAAAATAAGCTAAATATCATATCTCATCCACAGTGGTAGAAAGCGCTTAATATCATTCATAAACTTAAATAAACCAACATTTAGCTCAACATTACCATTAGGATCTGTTACTTTACGTGGGAATGCTATACCCGCACCAAAAAGCCCTGGTGCTATAATTCCCGTTGTAGGATCATAAACTCTAGCATCGATACTCTCTACACAAGGTATTCTTTGATCAAAACCTACTGCATAAATAACTTTATTATATTCATGTAAATGTTTATTTATCTCTTCACTAGTTGATAAATATCTTTTGACTCGACTATCTAAATTTTGGGAGATATTTTTTCTAACCCATTTAGCTGTCTCACCTTTTAAACCTGAGTTATCGTATAGAATCCAGTCTCCCATATTGATAGCATACTTCAACGGTTGACGATAGAAGTTAGCAACATCTTCAACACCGAGCTCAATTAAATTTCTAATAATTATCATTGCTGAATGAGATGATCCAAATACAGCCACCCTATCACCTTCAATAAGCTCTTTTTTTAACTTAGATGGCGATAATGCTGTAGCAAGATCAATTTCTTTTGTAGTTTCAGGATTATGAATATTCAAAGTTTTAGGTATAGAGCCTGTAGCTAAAACAACTTTCTCAGCCATATAGTTTTCTCTTGCACCATAGAGATTCCATACACCTTGGGCTACTTTCATTTCTGCAATAGTATCTATACTGTAATCAACTTTTTGGAGTAGATTGTCTGTGATATATTGCAAAGGTTCCGCAACATCTTTCAGCTGTGAGAATCCTTGTTTATCGTAATTTTCTAGAGCAAATTTTTGTAACTTTTTTTCAAACTCAAAAGATTTTATATCATTAAGAAATCTCAAAAATAACTCTACCGTTGTATTACTGCTAACTTCTCCCCATTTTTTACCGAAATCACCAACACTGAAATTCGGATCAATCCAAAGTATATTTTTTGCATTTATACCATTATCTAACAACTGCCCAATAGTTGCAATACCAGCAGGACCTGCACCAACCACTG
Organism: Francisella sp. SYW-2; assembly: GCF_008711475.1. NCBI lineage: Bacteria > Pseudomonadati > Pseudomonadota > Gammaproteobacteria > Thiotrichales > Francisellaceae > Francisella > Francisella sp. SYW-2. Next base: position 75,552 of record NZ_VXKO01000007.1, read on the forward strand.
CCCACTTATATTTTATAAAGCTTTCCATAACTAACCTAATTTATTTACCTAAAACATATTATACTCAATCATCAATATACTGTCTTAATAAATCTTATCTATATTGAATATCAGAAAATCTTATAATAAAATCATATAACATAAGCATTACTAAAATATAAATATGCGAATCACATTAAAACAACTACAAGTTTTTGTCAATACTGCAAAATCTGAATCCATTAGTGCTGGTGCTGAAAAATGTTTTATCTCACAAGCTGCTGCAAGCATGTCACTATCTCAACTTGAGAACATGCTCGATACGACATTATTTGATCGTGTTGGCAAAAGAATGAAACTAAATGATAATGGTAAAAACCTACTAGCAAAGGCTATCAAAATTTTAGATGAAATTGAAGAGTTTGAATCATTTAGCTTAAATAGCACTCAATTATCTGGGAAAATAGTTATTGGTGCCAGTACCACAATAGCTAACTATGTATTACCAAAGTATGTAGCAACGTTTAGAAAGTTACATCCAGATACAGATTTTGAAATTATTTCTGGTAATACAAAAGAAATTATAAATAGCGTTGAATCACTAAACTGTGATGTAGGCTTTGTAGAAGGCGAATGTAATAGTAAAACATTAGAGACTTACCTTTGGACAAAAGATAGTCTAAAAGTAATTTGTCGTATTGACCACCCTTTAACTAAGAAAAAAAATATCAAGATAAAAGATCTTTTAGATTATGAGTGGGCAATGAGAGAACAAGGCTCTGGAACATTTGAAATATTTTTCAATGCTCTTGAAGATAAAGTATCAAGCATAAAAAAAGCTATAACTCTACGCAGCTCAGAAGCAATAAAGCAGTATATTGCATATAGCGACTGCTTAGCTTGTATATCTGAAGTAATTACAACTCAAGCTTTAGATACTGCTAAATATTACATACTTGAAACTAAAGAGCTCGATTTATCTAGAAACTTCTACAAACTACTTCACGAGAAAAAATACCACACCGCATTAACACAAGCTTTTTGTAAATTTGTAGAAGATGATATCAAATAGCTAAGATAAAACTTGAAAATCTTAGACTTTGGAGTCATCTTTACATAAGTAACACAAATTCAAATAAACGGAGATAATAAAATGTCTATAGGAATAATTCTACTGATAATTATAGCTATAGCTGCTGTATATATAGTTATGACTTACAACAAACTAATAGCAGAGATCGAAACTGTCAAAAATTCTGAAAAACAAATCGATGTACAACTTGATCGCAGAGCCAAAGTATTTGACTCATTAGTAAATGTTGTTAAAAAATATATGGACTACGAACAAACAACACTAAAGCAAGTTGTAGCACTAAGAAACCAAGCTAATTTAGCTAAAGCAAATGGCGATATTCAAGAAAGAATAAATGCTGAAAATCAGATCTCTGATCTAGCAAAAGGTATAAATGTTCAATTTGAGAACTATCCAGAATTAAAAGCTAATCAAAACGTAATTCAGTTACAAGAGGAAATTACATCTACTGAAAATAAATTAGCTTTTGCTAAACAAGCTCTTAATGACTCAATAGAAAGATACAATGCTCATAAAAAATCCTTCTTTGCTGGGATGGTAGTTAATATCTTCAAGAAGCTAAATGAAGAATTTGTATACTGGAATATCTCAGAAGAGAAAAAACAACAACTAGAAGACTCTAGAGTGGAACTATAAGATGTCAAATACTGATAATCTACAATATGGATCTGTTAACTGGCGTGAAGTTGTTCGTAAAAATACTTATCGCACATATTTTGTCATAGCAACATTCCTAATTGTTTTTTTTCTGCTAGGAATTTTTGTTGATACCTTTTGGCGATATGGTGAGTTTGCGAATGCTTACTATAGTAAATATAGTATTGAGCTACCTATATCGAAAGTATTTTATGCATTAGCAACATTTCAAATACCTCCTTACGCTACTATGATCATATCTGCTATAGCAGTAATTTGGATATTCATCACTTTTAGTATGTATGACAAAATTATGCTATCTGGCACTGAATATCATGAGGTTTCAGCAGATAACCAAGATCCTTTAGCTCGTCGTGTATATAATGTTGTTGAAGAAATGAAAGTAGCTGCGGGTATGCGATATATGCCAAAGGTTTTTTTAATTGATGCCAATTATATGAATGCTTTTGCATCAGGTTACTCTGAAAAGTCCGCAATGGTTGCTATCACAACAAAACTTGCAAATGCTCTTAACCGTGATGAGCTACAAGCTGTTATGGCGCATGAGTTAACTCATATTAGAAATCAAGATATTAAGCTTAACTTATTCACTATGGTTTTATCCAATATGATGCTTATTATTATGGATTTCTTATTTTACTCAGCTCTTTTCTCAGGAAACAATAATAATAGCAACAGCAATAATCGTAACAATAATGCTGCCGTATTTTTTATCATTATTATGATTTTAAGATATGTGTTACAAATTTTCACAATATTTATGATGCTATTCTTGAGTCGTACAAGAGAGTATATGGCAGATGCTGGAGCAGTTGAGCTAATGCGTACAAATGTACCAATGGCAAATGCTCTACTAAAGATTGCTGGCGATAGTAAAACAGCAGAAGCTCAATATAGCTATAAGCATAATAAAAATGAAAATCTCCGTCGTGCGTCATATATCTTTGATCCACTAAGTGCTGGTATAGGCAGTGGAGATATGTCTGATATGTTCTCTACTCATCCATCTATCGAAAAAAGACTTGCTTCGATTGGAGTCAAATCCAAGTAAAACAAAAACTATCCTTTAATATTTTTTTTAATCTATTTTCACCTAAAAATAAGATATAATAATAAGACATACAAACAAACTACTCCTCTATATGAATATAAAAACTCAACATAATGGTTTTACTATAGTTGAGTTAATTATAACTATAGCAATAATTACTATCTTAGCAACTCTTGGTTATGCAACATACTCTGATTACATAATTAAGACAAAAATAGCTACTGAAGTGTCTGTATTAACAGCACGCGCAAAAGAAATATGGGACTTTAAAAAAGATAATAAAAACTTTTACCTTGAAGGTGATTACTCTGAAGTTAATGAGTATGCAGCTCTTACGAAAAATATCGGTACAGCTGGGGGAAGTGGCATAGTAAATGGATATGCTGAGATTATGGTACGCCCAGAAAGTGTACCAACAGATATGGTAAGATGGAGGTGTGTAGTTGCAGGCAATACTCTAAATGAATCTAACATACCAGAGCATTGTATACTTGGTCTCTGTACACGATAATTTTTTCATATTTTAAGTTCCTTAGTAGTTTTATTGAATATTTTGAGACACAAGGAGAAATCATTGCTATAAAATCCAATTTTTTGAATAGCATTTACAATCATGTCTAGT